>JALHPH010000054.1:0-706 GCA_022842565.1 Fimbriimonadaceae bacterium | reverse complement strand
GGATGTCGCGGGCTGGACGGGCGGTACAGCCTGGATTAGCACCGCTACCATGGTCGAACGGATCAAATGGGGCGCGGGGCTTTGGCGCGGGTCAGAAGCGACTCGGGGTCGGATCGCGCTGCGCCTCGATGCAGCACAATACCTGCCAGAGGGCGTCTCGCCCCAACAGTTTGTGCAGGCCACGCTCTCGCTCTTCGATGCCAACCTGACGCAGGCGCGAGTGCAAACCTTGGAAACGGCAGTGCGTGACATGTGTGGCGAGCGAGTCCCGGCTGGGATGATCAATAACGCGGCCGCCACCGTGACACGGCTGGTTTTCGGAGCTCCCGAATATCAGCTGCAATGAAGCCGTTTTGAGTCTGGCCGAAGCAAGTAAACTGGCGAAATGCCTCTTTCGCTCGAAGAGCAACTCGCCATCATCCGTCGCGGCACCACCGAGATCATTAGCGAAGCCGATCTGGCCGACAAACTGAAGTCGGGCAAGACCCTGCGCGTGAAGCTGGGCGTCGATCCGACCGCCGCCGACGTGACGCTTGGTTGGGCGGTTGTGCTTCGTAAGCTGCGCGATTTTCAGCGGCTCGGGCATACGGCATGCCTCATCATCGGCGATTTCACGTCGATGATCGGGGACCCGAGCGGCAAAAGCAAAACACGTCCGCAGTTGACTTGCGAGGACGTCGAGCGGACCGTCGCCGCTGTCAGCACG
>JALHPH010000053.1 GCA_022842565.1 Fimbriimonadaceae bacterium | reverse complement strand
CCATTCGGTTTGTCCATCGGGTCCCCGCTCCAAATAGCGAAGCGCAAACCATGAATTCAGGCCGGTTCCATCCGGATGAATGAAGATGACGTTACCCGTACCCGAGCTGCCGTTCGCGGCGATGGCCAGCGCGCACATTGCGGTCCACATGCCCCGCATTGATGCGCGCCCGCATTAACAAATGGTTAACCGCGCCAGTTGGGGTCGTCGAACCGCTGAATCTCGACACGGTATCCATTCGGGTCTCGCGCGAAGAAGTGATAGATCTTGTAACTGGGGTTGGCGCGTGCGTGGCCATCCACCGTCACTCCTTGCGCCACAAGGCGGTCGTACCATTGATCGACCTCTTGGGTGACGATGGTGATGATAACACCGCTGGGCGGGGTGAGCGGACCATCTCCTAGGCAAAAACCCACGAAGCCCGTGCCACCGAGTCGAAAGATGAGGCACGGACCCTGGTCCAGACTCAGCTCCAATCCCAGCTTTTCGCCATAGAAGTGCCGAACTGCCTCTAGATTGCTGGTCGGCAGAAAAACGATGCCTGCTTGTCCCATGGCTTTTCTTACCCGGTTTCTAAAGATTTTCGTATGAAATCTTTGCGCTGGAACAGAATTTGCATTATAGTAAAACTTATGACGAATCTTCTGCGTGGCCTTGCACTATCGCTGCTTGTCGTAGGTGCCTCTGCGGCATTCTCTGCCGACTTTCGGGAAATCCCAGGAGAACTCGAGTTTTCGGGCGAGTTGATCGTTCGCCCGGCTTATGCCCAGTGGGGTACCGCTCCCGGCGAAGCATCTCGCTTGGCTGCCGTGAGCCCGCTCCTTCCCCACCTCATCCGCCATTACGAAGAGACGGGCGAGTATGTGGTGCGCGTTCCTGCTGGCATGAACGAGAACCAGTTCAGCAGACAGCTTATGGCGACCGGGATGTACCAGTACGCAGAGCCTAATTGGACGGTTTATCCTCTGTTCACACCGAACGACCCTCAATTTGGCTCCCAATGGCACCACGCCACCATGCAATCGACCGCAGCGTGGGACATCACTTTTGGAAGCCAGGCCGTCACCATTGCTGTCACCGACACCGGCGTACTGCTAACCCACCCCGATTTGGCGGCTGTCCTGGTCCCTGGCTTTAACAGCGTGAGTGATCTTCCCCAAGCATCGGGCGGACAAGTAGGCGACGTTAACGGACACGGAACGCACGTGGCAGGTTGTGCGGCGGCCATTGGCAACAATGCAACTGGCGTTGTGGGCGCCGCAGGCAATGTGCGCATCATGCCTATCCGTGTTTCGGATTCGTCGGGCGGCGGCGCAAGTATCACCAACATCCTGGAGGGTGCAAGATGGGCTGCCCAAAACGGCGCCAGGGTCGTTTCTTCAAGCTACTCCGGTGTAACGAGCTCCGCCATCGAAACCTCTGGCGCAGTCATCAAAAGCTTTGGGGCTCTGTACCTTTACGCTGCCGGAAACAATTCTGCCGACCTCAGCTCTTTCGACTATCCAAACGTGATTGTTGTAGGGGCCTCTGATGTCGGCGACACACGAGCGAGCTTTTCGGCCTTTGGCCTTGGCGTTGACGTTTTTGCTCCAGGCGTGAACATCCTTAGCACAACGCGCGATGGCGCCTATGGCAATGCCAGCGGCACCTCGATGGCAACCCCGGTTGCCAATGGCGTGCTGGCACTGATCTGGAGCGCAAATCCTTCACTTTCCGCTGACCAAGCTGAAAAAGTGCTGTTCCACAGCTGCCAAGACTTGGGCACGCTCGGCGAGGACGTTCCTTGGGGATGGGGCCGTGTGAATAGCTACCGTGCTGCTCAAATGGCCCTTGCACCGGTAATGCGATTTAACCCTACAACGAATCGCTACTATGCGCGCGTGGCCGGAAACATCAATCATCCTTATGCTGTCGCCCACAGCGGGGCCAGGGGTTATTTCGGCCTTACAGGTCACCTCAGTTCGGTTACCTCGGCGTCCGAAACCGCATTCCTGTTCAATGCCTATGGCAGTGTGCTCTCGAATTTGCTTCGACTCGGCGGCTCTCAACCCGCGGGAAGTCCAGCAAACAGCAACTGGCAGTGGGCAAATGGTGAAGCGTGGAGCTACACGAACTGGGCACCAGGCGAGCCCAACGATTTCAATGGCGAGGATTCGTTGATGACATGGGCAAGCAACATGACCTGGAACGATACTGCAAACTCGGCTACAAGCGGCATCAATGGTCATCTCATTGAACTCCCGTCTAGCCCGGTCTCCATAACCGGACTCGTCCAACCCCTTGGCCTGACCGGAAACGCAGTTGCTCGCAGTGGCTTTATCCAGGTTCGCTGGCTCGGAAATCCTGTGCCAATGGTTGACCCGATGGTTGCTGCAGCCCCTGGCGCCTATTCAGTCTCAACTTCATTCCGAGGACCAGTGGACGTTGGAGTCCATATTCCAGGATGGCTCGTACGCCGTGCCGAGTTCAATCTATCTTCTGCTGGCCAATCAAGCCTCAACCTTGTGCTGGTTCCTGGGGATTCAAACAATGACAATGAAGTCGGCCCTGCGGACTTTGCTCTCATGAGCTTGGCCTTCGGTTCTTTCTTGGGCGATCCCAATTACAACTCGAACTGCGACTTCACGAATGACGGTGAAGTGGGCCCCGAGGACTTTGCCCTTATGGCAACCTACTTCGGTACCTTCGGCGACTAGTTTCGGCGTTGGTTAGATGCCCCGTTCCACCCGCAAGGGGAGCGGGGCATCGTCCATACTTAGGATATGCTCAACGTAGAGCTTCGAGGCGTGGTCCTCAACGTCACGCTGAACCGTCCCGAGGTTCGAAATGCGCTCAATGATGCGGTCATCAGTGAGCTGTTAAATGTCTTCACTTCCCTTCACCCCAGCGTCCGCGTGGTGATCCTGAGCGGCGCAGATCCTGCCTTTTGCGCCGGAGGCGATCTTGATTGGATGCGCCGGGCAGCGGACTACACCGAAGACCAAAACTACCGCGATGCTTATCAGCTCGCGCTTCTTTTTGAAGCCATCGCGACCTGCAAGCCGCTGGTCGTGGCCCGGGTCAACGGACATGCCTTCGGCGGTGGCGCTGGGCTGGTTGCCGCCTGCGACGTCGCCTTTGCTGTGGAGTCGGCCAAGTTTTCGTTTAGCGAAGTGAAGCTTGGACTGGTGGCTGCGACTATCGCCCGCCATGTCGTCCCAAAGATCGGAGTCGGCAATTCGCGTTGGCTGTTTGCATCGGGCGAGATCTTTCCGGCCACAACCGCCCTCCAGGTGGGTTTGGTGCACGACGTGCTTCCCGACATGGAAGCACTGGACAACCGAGTGGCGGCGGTCCTGCAGTCCGCTCTTAGCTCCGGGCCCGAAGCCATTGCGCTCAGCAAAAAGCTCGCGCTGGACGAGCGAATGAACCCTGAAGGCGGCGCTCGGCTGCTGGCTCAAGTCCGCTCGACGTCCGAAGCTTTCGAAGGAATCGACGCATTTCTAACGAAGCGTCCTGCCAGTTTCGTGGTGAAACCATGATCAAGAAGATCCTGATTGCAAATCGAGGCGAAATCGCGATCCGCGTCATGCGAACCGCTCGTGAAATGGGGATTCAGACGGTCGCTGTTTATTCGGACGCCGACGCCGAGGCCCTCCATGTCCAAAACGCCGATGAGAAGGTACACATCGGAGAGTCCGAGCCCGCTAAGAGCTACCTCGATATTGAGAAAGTGATCGACGCCGCCAAACAAACGGGCGCGGATGCGATCCACCCCGGCTATGGCTTTCTAAGCGAGCGAGCTGAGTTTTCGGAGGCTTGTCAGGCCGCAGGCATCACCTTTATCGGCCCAAGCGGGAGTGCGATGCGCGCTTTGGGGGCAAAAATCGAAGCCAAGCAGCTCGCGGTGGCGCAAGGCGTTCCGGTCACGCCGGGCTATTTCGAACCAGGCGCAACTCACGAGGAACTGATCAAGGCGGCCATCGAGATTGGTATGCCGGTGATGCTGAAAGCAAGCGCGGGAGGCGGCGGCCGAGGAATGCGCATTGTCCGCGACCCCTCCGAGCTCGCCTCTCAGTTGCAGCTCGCCAGCGACGAAGCCATCTCGGGATTTGGCGACGGCGCGATGATGGTGGAAAGGTATGTCGAGCGGCCTCGTCACATCGAAGTGCAGCTGATCGCCGACCAACACGGTAACGTCGCGCCGCTTTTCGAGCGCGAATGCTCCATCCAACGGCGGCACCAGAAGCTCATCGAAGAATCGCCGAGCCCGCTCTTTTCAAAAGACCATCCGCTATGGCCATCGATGCGCGATTCGGCGATCAAGATCGCACTGGCTGCTGGCTACGTGGGCGCGGGAACCATGGAGTTCATGGTCGAACCCGACGGTTCCGCCTACTTCTTCCTCGAACTAAATGCGCGCCTGCAAGTGGAGCACCCGGTGACCGAGCTCATCACCGGCCTCGACCTCGTGAAGCTGCAGATCGAGGTCGCCAACGGCTTGAACCTCCAAGACCTGATCCCGGAATTCCTGGCCGGCGACCGCAGCCGAATCCAAGGGCACAGCATTGAAGCACGCGTCGTCGCCGAAGACCCAGGCAAGGGTTTTATGCCGAGCATCGGGCAAGTCGTCGTGTGGGGGGAACCCAAAATTCCTGGCGTGCGCATCGATACCGGCTTTGGGCCTGGCAGTGAGGTCAGCCGGTTCTACGATAGCCTTCTCGCCAAAGTGATTGCCCACGGGCAGGACCGCCTTTCGGCGATCAAGAAGCTGGTCGAGGCTCTACGCGAAATGCACGTGCTGGGCGTCAGGACCAACATCGAATACCTGATCGAAGTCCTAGAGCATCCCGAGTTCCAAAGCGGCGACATCGACACCGGCTTTTTGGGGCGAAACTTTGCAGATTGGAGCCCTTCTGAGGAGATTCCAGCGGCGGTAATGGCTCTGATTGAGCGCAACGCGAACGGAAACGGCTCCACTACAACCCGGCCCGCGGTCATGACGAGCGGACTCGATTGGGCCACGGTGTGGGACCTCACCGACGGTTGGCGCGTCTTCCGTCCCTAACGCTTGAAGAGCGACTTCAGGATGAAGATTCCGTTGGCGGGGCGCTCGGCCAGCCGCCGCGTGAAGTAGGGGTACCAGCTATCGCCATAAGGCACATACACGCGCACGTTGTAGCCTTCGGCGCGTAGTCCGGTTTGGAGGTCGCGCCGAATGCCGTATAGCATTTGGAATTCGAATCGCTCGGGGCCGATTTCATTCTCGGCGGTGAACTTCTTGACCTCAGCGATGATGCGCTCGTCGTGGGTCGCGATGGCCGGGTAGTTCCCCTTCAATAGGAGCTCTTTCGACATCGCGATGTAGGTCTCGTCAACGGTTGGTTTGGCTGGGAAAGCGACCTGTTCGGGCTCGAGGTATGCGCCCTTGACCACGCGGACCCGCGCGCCGAGCTTAATCATGCGCGCGATGTCGTCCATGCTTCGGCGCAGGTAGCTCTGGAGGACGGTGCCGGTGTTCTTGAAGTCCTGGAACACGTGCTCGATCATGGTGACGGTGCGCTCGGTGTACTCCGAACTCTCCATATCCACGCGCACAAAGATTCCGTGGGAAGCCGCATTCGCGAGAACGGCCCGGTAGTTTTGCTCACTCCAAGCCGCATCGATGTCAAGGCCGCACTGGGTCAATTTGATGGAAATGTTGATGAGGTCGCGGTGCGGGCTCTTGGCAATGGCGTCGATGATCTGGATGTACATCGCGCAGGCGTGCTCGGCTTCTCCGCGGGTGCGTGTGTTTTCGCCTAGATAGTCCAGCGAGACGCCGAGACCCTTGCTCGCGAGGTCCTCGGCGACTGCCATCGCTTCGGCCAGGGTGTCTCCGGCAATAAATCGGCGCACCAACGGCCGAAAAAGGAAAGAATTTCTGACGAGGGACTCGACCGGCTTCAGCGCCGCCGATTTAATGATGAAAGTTCGTGCGAGCGACATCGTTGGGCTCAAGTCTGCCGAGTTTACTTGATCCGGCAAACGTGAACGCAGACGCTGGCTCAATCGCAGTGCAGGTGAGCCGCCACAAACCACACGAGTTTGTCGATCCCGCGCGAGACTTCGGTGAACAGATCGGCTGTTCCCTTGTCCCCCAGGGCATCGGCCTTGTCTACCGACTCACGAATGAGGCTGCCGAAATTCGCCATGGCGTGGCTCAGCGCTTCCACCATTTTGGCTTGGCTATCGACTTCAGGAAACTCGGCGAGTTGGGTGCGCTTCGCTGCACGGCGCAGGGTTCCATCGGCCGTGCCACCCAGTTGCACCAAGCGCTCCGCGATGAGATCACCCCAGTCATCGGCCTCGCCAGCAACTTGGTCGAAAAGCTCGTGCAGCGCGATGAAGTTGCTGCCCTTGATGTTCCAGTGCGCGTGTTTCGCTTGGGACCAGAGGTCCAAGCTGTCGGCCAGCCGATGCTGAAGGAGATCAATCACAGCTTTGCGAGTCTTCACGGGCAGATCGATTGGCGTGTTCCACATGACCCTGTTTTACCCGACCCTGGCAGGGTAACCAGGTATCCTGCGAGGGTCGAAGTGACTCCTATATGCTCACGCCCCGGCTCCGCTACCGCGCAATTTTCATCTCCGATCTCCACCTGGGTTCGGCGAGCTGCAGCGTTGAGCTGGTGAAGGAATTCCTGCGGGAAGTCGAGTGCCAGCAACTTTATCTGGTGGGCGACATCGTGGATTTGTGGGTCTCGCGGCGGCGCGGCAAATGGAAGCAATCTCACACGAACATCATCCGCACACTCCTGGGCAAAACAAAGCACGGAACTCACGTTTTCTTCACACCGGGCAACCACGACGCTGAATTCCGAAAGATGAACGGTGCGGAGCTTGGCAACTTGATTGTTCAGCACCAATTTGAGCACACGACCTTGCAGGGGTTGCGGCTGTTGGTGGTACACGGCGACCTCTTCGATCGCTCTGTCAGTCAGCTCAAACCCATCGCCGTGCTAGGTGCGTTCGCGCATGAATTCCTGACGACGATCAACAATCTCACCAATGCGATTGGGCAAAAGATGGGAAAAGAGCCCTCAGATTTCAGCCAAAGAGCCAAGAAGCGCGTAAAGGATTTTGTGAGCTACTTCACCAGCTTTCCAGATCGCATCACCCTGGATGCCCAGCGACAGGGGTTTGATGGCGTGGTATGCGGTCATGTGCACCGCCCCGCTTTCGAGCAGCACGAGGCCGGAGCCTTCTATATCAACACCGGCGACTGGATGGGGCACTGCACTGCGCTGGTCGAACATCTCGATGGGCGGCTAGAATTGATCTACTGGAAGGAACTTCGACTTGAGCTCACGCCGGGCCGAGCCCTCCCCATACAAGAAGAGGCCTTCACGAATTGATGTTCACGCGGTTGGTTCAGTGGTGGCTCACGACAAAGTCGTTTGAGCGATCGGGCCGCATCTATGAGGTGACCGGCGTGGCGGCTCTCGACCGATTCCTCTGTCGCATTTTTGGCGATACGCCCCTTTCGGCCTACGACCCGAACCGTACCGAATCGCGCCAGCGAATCCGCGAGGCTTATTACAAGGGCCAGTATGTGGAGGTGGTGAACATCATGGCGAGCCTGATTCACCTGACCCTGCTCATCCTGATTCTTTTCATTGGTCATGTTTGGCTCGCGGTCTACTGCTGCTTGGTCATGGTCGTCCATATAGTCCCGGTCCCCATTGAGAGGCATAAACGGGCCTGCATCATGCAGTGGCTCGCTCATGACGAATCGCTCGAGGACCGCGAGTACGTGCTGGGTCACATGCGCTCGCTCGGCCAGCTACGGCACCCCTACTTCCGCCCGAAACCCTGGGAAACCGAAGAGCTTTACGAGAAGCTGGGTGCTTGGACCTTCAAGAGATTTGCGTTCTGGCTCTCTTCGCTCAGCAACAAGCTGCCCGGCGATGAGGTTTCGACCGCAAACACGCTCGGCAGCCGCGACATGGCCCGTATCGACGCGTTCGAGCGCGGTACCCGCTTGGGCGAGGGGATCCACCTCATTGGCATTGCGCAGCACATCCCCTTCTGGTGGACGTTCGCTCTGCAGCAATACTGGGTCGGATTGGTCTACCTGCTTTGGCCGCTCTATCTGAATTTGTACGCGTCCCTCCTTCAGCGTCAACACCGGGCCAGGATCTTTCGTCTTCTGGTTCGCGCGGCGCAAAAGCGCGAGGCATCCACTCCTACATGAAAGTCACGATTCTCTCTGCCAGCACCGGAAATGGCCACATGAGCGCCGCCTACGCGCTCGAAGCGGTCATGAAATCAAGGGGGATCACGGTGCAGACCCACGACGCGCTTAAGTTTGCGCCCTTCGCGTTCCGCACTTGGTATGGCGGAGGATATGAGTTCATCGTGCGCACACGCCCCTCGCTTTATGGCCACCTGTACCACGTGAGCGACGAGAACAAGTTCAGCTACAAAGTCCAGACCGCGAGCGACTACGTTTTCATGTCGCGCCTTCGAAAACTCCTGAAAAAGGAGCAGCCGGACTGGGTGGTGTGTACGCATAGCCTTCCGCAGCCCCGATTGGCGCAGC
>JALHPH010000052.1 GCA_022842565.1 Fimbriimonadaceae bacterium | reverse complement strand
TTGCAGCAAGTGCTCGAGGACTTCGACAGGCGACATTGCACTGGCGTGGATGCGGTCGTTCTGGAGGGCTTCTGGAAGGTCCTGGAGCGCGCGCTCCACCTGAGCCAGCATTTCGTGAACCGAATGAAGAATTGCCTGTTGCATGGTTGTCAGGATACCGGTCTGCGCCGAGACCGGGTAAAGGTTGTTTGCACGCACTGATGGAACAGGAAGCTCTCTCGCCCTACATGATTCACTACGCTTACGCGCAGGGCGTTTTTCCGATGACCATGGAGAACGGCGAAATCGGTTGGTTCGCGCCCATTGAGCGTGCCCTTTTTCCCATCGAGGGCATCCGGGTAAGTAAGAGCCTGGCCAAAACCATCCGGCAAGAACGATTCGAAATGCGGTTCGATACCGCGTTTGAGCAGGTGATGCGGGGGTGCCTTCGCCCAGATGACAACTGGATCAGCGAACAGTTCATTCAGGTGTACACCGAAGTTCATCATCAAGGCTGGGCGCACAGCGTGGAAACTTGGCGCGAAGGGAAGCTCGTAGGCGGACTCTATGGCGTCGCGATGGGCGGCGCCTTTTGCGCCGAGTCCATGTTTCACCGCGAGACCGACGCCAGCAAAGTGGCCCTTTGGGCAGCCGTGAACAAGTGCCGCTCTCTCGGATTTAGCCTCTTTGATGCCCAGATCATGAACCCGCATTTGGAGTCGCTCGGAGCGTTTGAGATGCCGCAAGGGCAGTACTTGGTGCTGTTAGAACGCGCCATGCGCCAGCTCAACCCCTGGAGCCAGCAATCCCCGTATATCTAGTGGGAGCCCGCCTATCAGGATTGCGGAATGCCAGTACTACCAGGGATTGGACGGGGAACACTATGGCAGGACGTCAGCTCAAAGTTGTGAGGCTCTTAGAACCAGAACTATGCCTCGAATGCCGCTTCGGTCAGAAGGCCGAGGTGGAGATGGCCGATGGCAACATGCAGACCATGGTGTATTGCCGCCGCCTCGACTGTGATAACTGGGATTACGGCTCAGCAGAGTCGGCAAAGAGCGTTCGGGTCACCGACGACGCAGCCTAACGCGGTATCCTGCCGGGTATGCGGCTGGGTAAGGCTCCTCGCGCCGAAGAGACGGGGGCGTTTGTGCAGTGTCAGAACTGCCGAAAGACCCTCTTCCGAAAAGAATTTGAGGAGGCTCTTTTGGTTTGCCCCTCATGCGGGCACCATCACCGTTTGAGCGGTATGGGTCGGATCGACGCGACATTTGATCCCGATTCATTCCACGAGATTGATCGAGAACTCTCCTCGTTGGACCCTCTGGAATTCCCTGAGTACCGAGAGAAGCTGGAGGGTGCGATGAAGAAGACCGGGATGAACGACCCGATCGTCTCGGGCACCGCTCAACTGGAAGGGATCCTCGTAAGCGTCGCCGTCAGCGATTTCTCATTTATGGGCGGCTCGATGGGCTCCGTGGCGGGCGAGAAGATTACGCGCACCCTAGAGCGGGCGGCAAGCGGCGGCATGCCTGCCATCATTTTTTGCGCCACTGGAGGCGCCCGAATGCAAGAAGGTCTCTTGAGCCTGATGCAAATGGCCAAGACAACTGCGGCCGTTCAGCGTTGCCGCGAAGCCGGTGTGCCCTTTATTTGCATTTTCACCGACCCAACTATGGCCGGCGTCCTTGCCTCTTATGCTAGCGTGGCCGATGTTATCATTGCTGAGCCCAAAGCGCTGGTCGGTTTTGCCGGAGCGCGGGTCAGCAAGCAAGCGCAGGTGGTGAAGGCCCCCGACGATTTCCAGACCGCCGAATTCGTCCTGAAATCGGGAATGATCGACCGTATCGTGCCCCGCCGCGAAATGCGGTCTACTTTGGCACGGCTGGTACGCATGTTGGGCGGAGGGATGACCTAATGGCGAAATCTTGGAAGGAATGGGAGCGTCCGCTGCTGGAGCTTGAGGATTTGCTGGCGAAAGCCAGAGCCGCCCTCAAAACGGCAGAGCCGGAAGAAATGGCGCAAGCCGAGCAAAAGATCGCCGACTTCGAGCGCCGCCGCGATAACGTGGTCGAGGTGCTGTATAGCAGGCTGGGACCCTGGGAAAAAGTCCTGGTCGCGCGCGCCGAGCCTCGCCCCTACGCGCTGGACTACATCGCAGCCATGTTCACCGACTTCATCGAACTGGATGGTGACCGGCGATTCGGAGCGGATCACGCCATCGTCGGCGGGCCCGCCATGTTAAGTGGCCGCGGGGTGATGGTGGTGGGCCAGCAAAAGGGTCGCAACATCCAGGAGCGACAGTTCCGTAACTTCGCGATGGCCAAGCCCGAGGGCTACCGAAAAGCGATTCGGCTTTTCGAAATGGCCGACCGGTTCAAGCTGCCGGTCATCACGCTGGTGGATACCCCCGCCGCCGATCCCGGCGTCGAAAGCGAGAGTCGCGGTATCAGCGAGGCTATCGCCGCCAGCATCATGAAGATGTTCGAACTGAGGGTGCCAATCGTCTCGGTGGTGATCGGCGAGGGCGGATCGGGTGGAGCTATTGGCATCGCCGCTGGCAACCGGGTTTTGATGCAAGAACACGCGGTTTATAGCGTGATCCCGCCCGAGGGCTGCGCCGCAATTCTTTGGCGTATGCCGGAAAAAGGCGCCCAAGCCGCAGCCGCGCTTAAGCTAACGGCGCAGAGCGCGCATGAGTTTGGGCTCATCCATGAGATCCTCCCGGAGCCATTCGGGGGTGCGCACCGAGACCCAGCGGCTGCGGCGGCCATCGTAAAGGACGGCATCGAGAGGCACTTGGCCGACCTCAGCAAGCTCAGCGAGAGCGAACTGCGGGAAGACCGCTACGGGTTCTATCGAAAGATGGGCCGGTTCAACGAGGTGTCTCGGGTTTAAGCGGCCAAAACAGTAGCACCGCGCCTGCAGCAAAGGCCCCTAAGCAAAGGCCGCCGATCACATCGGTTGGCCAGTGCACTCCAACCCGGATGCGGCTGAGCCCCACCAATGGCCCCAGCAATGCGAAACCCACGGCCGCGCCGCGCCGCCCTGATTGCCAAAACAACACCGCGCAGGTCAAACCGATCGCCATAGTGGTCGTAGTGTGCCCGCTGGGCCAGGCGGCGGTGGAGTAAACGTTTTCTAGTGGAATTGCCTCGCGAAGCATGCTGGGTCGCTCGCGGTCGATAAACTCTTTGATGAGAATATGAAGGAGTCCTCCCGCTACAAAAGCAGTGAGTGCGCGCGAAGCGATGACCGGCTTCAAGTATCCTAGACTCGCGACAGCCAGCACCAGCGCACCCAGGTGAATGGCCAGTTCACGCTCTTCTAGGCCGACGATCACAACGGCAACTAGGATGAGCAAGCCGAGAACGCCGCCCCATAGTCGGGACTTTTGAAGCACCAAGCTCACCAGAAGCGGCCCTCCTTGAATATGAGCCAGGCCTAGTGCACTCAATACCAACCAGACAGGCTGCCCAGCTCCGCGCCCAGACCCATGGAGCCAGCGAAAAACCTCTAGGTCCCAATGCCAAAGCGCGTCCACGCTGGTCAGAGTATCACTTTGGAACGCGCGGCATCCGCATGCCAAGAGCGCGGATCGTGTGCGGCTCCCAATTCTTCATTCGTTCCTTTTCCCGGGTCACGCCAAACTGACTCACGTATTCCCACATCGTCCAGCCGATTCCCATGCTTTCCAGTTCCATCCGGACGTCGCGCAGGTAGTTGCTGCTTGAATCCTGGTCGACAAAAACCTTGAACACGCCAAATTCGGTGCACGTCATGGGGACCCTCCACTTTTGCGACCATTTCGAAGCCTTGACCAGCTCCGAACGGATGCGCGCTCGGTTCCAGGGCCGCTCCTTGTAATCGCGCAACATGTACTTCACTTCCTCCGTCGGTGCCGATTTCAGCAGTTCGCTGATGTTCTGGTTGTTGCTCGGGTATTTCAGATAGCGCACTTTTTCAAGACCCGGGCGCGCCCAATCGGCGGATTGGTGCGTGAAAACGAGTGGGTCGTAAAAGTGGAATTTGTAGACGATGTTCCGGTCGGCGTACGGCTGGTAGGGCACCAGGTCTCGGATGGAGCACCAGCCGTCGCCGCCCGCCATCAGGGTGTGATTGGGATAGGCCTTCCGCACCGATCTCAGAATGTCGCCTTGATCCCGCCACCAATTCGAGGGGTTATTCTGGAACGGCTCATTCATGATCTCGATGACTAAGTCATCAGGCGAAATCCCGCGTACGTAAGGGGCCAAGTCGGTCCAGAAGTCTGCATAGGGGCGCAGTCCTTCCGAGTCGCTTCGGGCCGCCTTCTTCTCTTCATCAATCAGGTGCAAGTCCAGAATCACAAGTAAGCCGATGTCATTGATCATGCGGATCTTTTCGGCCAGTTTTTGCGCGCGGGGAATGCTGAGTCGGCGCGAAACGGGCGTCCATTGCAGCGCCATCGGGCGGAGCGGCAGCCGAATGTGCCGAAAGCCCATGCTCCGGATGGCGCGAAAGTCCTGCTCAGTCTGGAATGTGTCGAACCGTTCCAGTGGGAACGCGGGAGCCTGGGCGAACCAGAATCCGATATTCAGCCCCTTGTTCATGCGCCACAGTCTCTCTGCGGGAACGTTGCTGCCGAGGGAGCTGCTGCTCGATTGGGCTGAGCAACCCAAGGCTGCTGCAAGCAAAAGTGTCGCGAGAAAATGTCCGGCTTTGAGCATGAATGTTTTCAGAACCCGATCCTTAAGGGGGCGTTCAGGTGCCAAAACTTCTCGGTGGCGAGTCGCCATAATGAGGGCATGGCATGGAATGTGGCCGTCATCGCAGGGGATGGCGTCGGTCCAGAGGTTACCGCCGAAGCGGTCAAAGTCGTTCGGGCTTTGCGAAGTGATATCAATTTTCAGGAAGCACTGATCGGGGGCGCGGCTTATGACGCAACCGGCAATCCTCTTCCGAAAGAAACGCTTGAGCTTTGCCGGAGTTCCGACGCGATCCTTCTAGGCGCAGTCGGAGGTCCTAAGTGGGACCGCGTTGAGCCAGCTTCATTGCGGCCGGAAGTCGGCGCGCTGTTGCCACTTCGCCGCGAACTCAACCTCTTTGCGAACATCCGTCCCGCCAAGATTTTTCGATCAATGCTGCTTAGCTCGCCGCTCAAGCTAAAGGAAGCGGTGGACCTCATCGTCGTCCGAGAGCTTACCGGTGGCATTTACTTTGGCGAGCCGCGTGAGCGGCGCAATGGTGGCGACACCGCAGTCGATACCTGCATCTATCACCGCCATGAGGTGGAGCGCATAGCCCGATGCGGATTTGAGATCGCGCGCTCCCGCCGCAAGGAGGTCACCAGCGTGGACAAGGCCAATGTACTGGAGACGAGCAGACTCTGGCGCGAAGTCGTGACTGAGGTTGGAAAGGAGTTTGCCGACGTTAAGCTGACCCACATGCTCGTGGACAACTGCGCCATGCAGCTGATTCGCTCACCTGAGCAGTTTGACGTGATTTTGACCGAGAACATGTTCGGCGATATTCTGAGCGACGAAGCGAGCATGACGACTGGCTCGCTTGGCTTGCTGCCAAGCGCCTCGCTCAGCTCTTCAGGTGGCGAAAGGTCGCTTGGGCTCTATGAGCCAGTACACGGCAGCGCACCGGACATTGCCGGGCAGGGAAGAGCGAACCCAATTGCTGCCATCATGAGCGCGGCTATGATGCTGAAGTACAGCCTCAATGACGACGCCTCGGCTCTTCGAATCGAGTCGGCGATCGAGAGCGTGCTGGACCAGCGGATCCGCACCGCCGACATCTTTGAAAAGGACTGCAAACTCGTCTCGACCGCCGAGATGGGCGATGCGATCGTTCAAACGCTGTTAAGCTGAGACGGCATCCTCTACGGGCTGGCCGATGTCCTGCGCTTCCAAGGTCTCGGGGTCCATCCTCGAGGCTAGGATGATGTGCGCGGTGCAGAGGAGCCCAACCGTAGTAACGAGCCACCAAGCCGGCCACACCTTCGCGAGCGCCAACAACCCAAGCACCGAGAGCGACACGACGATATGGGGCACGTTGTGGCGCCATAGCCTGCGAAGCTGGCCAAAAGGCAGTGTCATGTAGAAGATGATGTGCAGGCAGAGCATCAAAATCACGGCGCAGGTGATGAAGATGGGTCCGTAGTCCTTCGGGAACGGCAGGAAGGCCGCATCAATCGCCTTGGCAACACCCACCGAAAGAATGTCGAGCGCCACCACCAGTGGGAAATGGATGTAGAACCAGACCCAAAATCGCTGCGATTCGCATTTGTTTCGGATGGGCCGGGGCGCCGAGGCAGAAACGCCATAAAAATAGATCCACCAGAATCCGAAGGCCACAAACAGTCCGATGAGACCAGTGAAGTTGGCGATGGGCGGACGGTCCGCGGCCAGACCAGCGATCGTCACCAGAACTGCTTCGCCGAGCACGACGATGGTCAGCAGGCCGAATCGTTCAGGAACGTGTGATGGGTCGAATGGCAATTTTCTAGCGAGCGCGGTGCCTGAAAAGGGCGTCAACAGATCGATCGACATCGCCATAACGCGCAGGATCGTTGCCGGAAACGGTGGCACGAACGCCGAAACCGTCCAAAGCAGTGCCGCGGTCCCAAAGCCAATGAGATAGCGCGACAGGAGGGGACGGGCTTCAGGCAAAAGCCGGTGGACGAGCGCATATTGCAGTAGCAAGATGACGCGTACGCCGACATACGCCAGGACAAAGCCCGAAAAATCCCCTTGCCACGCTTTGGGTATCTGAAGAGCAAGATTCGCGACGGCGGCAATAACTGCAAAGTTGAAGAGACGGTGGATGAGATCGTCGGTATCGAACCGCGAAAGGTAGAAAACCTGTCCGACCCATGCCCACCAAAGTGGAAGCAAAAGCAGCATCGCCGTGAGTACCCCGGACCACTTAAACTCAGCCTTCAGTCCGATAGTCACCTGGCCGATGGCCGCCACAAACACCAGGTCGCTAAAGAGCTCCATCCAAGAGGCGTGGCGCTCGCTGTGAGTAAGCTCTTGCCGCAGAATGGGCCGCCGCACCAAGTCAGACATCAGCCGCATAAGGTCTGATTCTACGTCACAATGAGGAAGTGATTACAGTGGTAGGGGCGGGGTTCGCCGGTGTGGAGGCAGCCTGGTTCCTGGCCGAGGCGGGCCACTCGGTGCGGCTTTTCGAGATGCGCCCCAAGCATCAAACGCCCGCCCATACGACAGGGCATTTCGCCGAGCTCGTATGCTCCAACTCTTTCAAAAGTAAACTGCCGACTTCGCCCGCCGGACAACTCAAAGCAGAAATGCTGGCGCTTGGCTCGATAGTCTTGCGCATCGCGGAGGAATGCTCCGTTCCCGGGGGCGAGGCTCTGGCGGTTGATCGTGATCGTTTTGGCGAGCAAGTCACGCGTACGCTTCGCGAGCACCCAAGGATTGAAGTGATCGAGGAGGTTTTTGGGCCGGGTGATCTGGAGTCCGCGCGCCGTCTCGGACCGGTGATCCTTTCAACGGGACCTCTGACTTCACCGGAACTCAGCGAGTGGCTAGCCCAGGCCACGGGCCGTGAGCACCTCTACTTTTACGATGCCGTGAGCCCCACCGTCGAAGCCTCGAGCCTCGATCGCAGCATCATTTTTGCCCAGTCGCGCTACGACAAGGGCGAGGGCGATGACTACCTGAACTGTCCGTTCGAAAAAGACCACTACCTTGCGTTTGTCGAAGCGCTGATCACGGCCGAGCGCGCGCCCATCCACGCATTCGAAGCCGGCGGCAAGCGGGATGCCGAACCTCAGGAGCAAGAGGCAGCCTTCCTAGAGAAGATCAAGTACTTCAGCGGCTGCACCCCCATCGAGGCCATCGCCGAAAAGGGTGTGCGCAGCCTGGCGTTTGGGAATTTCAAGCCGGTCGGCCTCACCGACCCCCGCACTGATCGCCGACCTTATGCCGCGCTTCAGCTCCGGCCAGAAAACCGCGAGAAGACCCTCTACTCGCTCGTGGCCTGCCAAACGCGGTTGAAATGGGGTGAGCAAAAACGGGTGTTTCGAATGGTGCCTGGACTGTCGGATGCAGAGTTCGTTCGGTACGGCGTGATCCACCGGAACACCTATGTGGATGCGCCCCGAGTGCTGGAAGCGACGCTGGAGCTGAAGAGCGAGCCGAGGGTCTATCTGGCTGGGCAGCTCACGGGCGTCGAGGGTTACGTTGAGAGTGCCGCATTTGGGCTTTATGCCGCGTTGGCAGTCCACCACAGCCTCGTCGGCACCTCACTGCCGGTTCCAGCCAAGGAGTGCGCGTACGGAGCGTTGGTTGGCCACCTGCAAGACGACACGCAGCGAGAATTTGCGCCGATGAATATCAACTGGGGTCTGTTCCCGAGCCCCGAGCCCCGACCACGCGACAAGGCTGCGGTTCGAGCGTTCAAGATCGACGCAGCGGGCAGGGCGTTTGCCGAATGGCGTGCACTGCTGGACCTCCCTAAGGGCTAGTCGGGAGCTCGCTCAAGAACGGATCGCTGAGGTCCACGTAGTTGAGCCGGCCCATCTGAACCCCGCTCCAATCCACCACGTAGCCGCCGATCGGCGGCTTCTTGAT
>JALHPH010000051.1 GCA_022842565.1 Fimbriimonadaceae bacterium | reverse complement strand
TATAATCGTGGATATCTCAGTGGCAAGGGAATTAAAGTACAAGTTTTCGTTGTTTTCTTGTCGGCTGAGAGTCGGATCAGGAATCTTTCCGGCGGGCGGAATGTAGAGCGCCGCCGAGTGGGCGAAATCAAAAGGCGTTGGCAGGATTTCTTCAAATTTCGCTTCAAAACCTACTTGTTTTTGGAAGAATTCGAACGATTGGTCCACCGCGAGGGTCGCCGAGAGGCACGTGGCTGGCACTTTGTTCCATACCAATTCGCGAAGCGGTTCATCCACCCCGACCGTGTCTAGCCGCAACATCGCGTCTTGCTTCCCATAAGCTGAAAACGAGACGCTCACACCGGTCGGCTCCAGAACGGCGCGGCAGTTGAGCGCAAATTCGGTCAGGAAAAGCGAGTAGTTGCGCAGCGCCTCTTGGTGCGCTCGAGTGGTCCCAGTCCAATCGCCCACCCATCGCACAACGTCGGAGGTGAGCGATTCGCATGCGGCCGCGGCTTGGTCGCTGATGTCTTGTGCTGTGCCCAGGCCGTTGGTCACCTTGCGCGGCTTTAGGCTCGCATGGTCAGAGACTTCTTGCGGCGAGACCGCCAGGATTCCAGCCTGCGGAATCTCGATCCGCAGGGCCATGAGGGACTTCTTGACCGTTTCTATTTGGTGGCGGAATTCTTGGAATCGCTCTACCAGCAGGACCTCCGCGGCGTTGCGCTGAGCCAGAGAAAGCAGCTCTTTCTCCAACCGCCCCGCCACGCCCAGAGCCACATTCAGCCGCCGTCCGCTCAGCTCGAACTCAAAGCCCGACTGGGCCGCTGCCAGGAAGTCGTGGGCTTCATCCAGCACCAAGTAATCAAATTTTCCGAGCAGGCCCTTGCCGTCGCCGACCTCCGACATTTGAGCGTGCTGAATCACCACGGAGTGGTTGGTGATGACCACATGCGCCTCGGCGGCGCGCTCGCGGGCCCGGTAGTAATAGCAGTCCTGATAGTGATCGCATGCGCGCGCAGCGCAGACAGGCGGAACCGAGACGTGGGGCCACATGTCGCGTGCGGGCCGGGCTTTCAAGCTGGTGAGTCGTAAGAAATCGGACTCCACGCCGATGCACCCCGATTTGGGATACCGCGGAAGGTCCTCGGGCATCATCTGGGCCACCTGCTCGCGGCAGATATAGCGCTGCCGCCCGATCAGAAATTCGACCCGCAAGCTCTCTGTGTCGTCAAAAAGGCTCAGCGCAAACGGCAGGTCCTTGCGCCAGTACTGCTCGGCCAGGACGTTGGTGTAAGTGGCGATGACCGTCCGCTTTTGGGTCGCCAGCCCGTGCGCCAGCGCAGGAATGAGCGCGGCGAGCGATTTGCCTAAGCCGGTCGGTGCCTCGACGGCCCCCGTATGGCCGCCGTCAATCATGTCGCTCAGCCACAGGGCGAGCTGACGTTGCGCCGGGCGTTCAAGATAGCCCTCCGTCTGCGCGAGCCGATCGAGCGCACGGTCGATGAGCTCGGCGGCGTTCATGATGGGCCAAGTCCGAGCGGCACGGCGTCCGCCCTCAGAGCCTCAAGCGTGAGGGTCACATGTTGTTCCAGAGTCCGCCCCATCAGCTCGGCACCCGCCGCCACATCCTCGCGGCTGACGGCAGCGGCAAACGCCGGGGTTTTCAGCTTTTTCATTACGCTGGCCGGCTCGACTTCCAGGATGCTCTTGCTCGGCCGGACTGCGGCGACCGCCGTCAAGAATCCGCAGAGCTCATCGCAAGCAAAGAGCGCTCGGTCGAGCGCAGAGCCCTGGCGAGCGACTTCCACCGATACGTGCGCGGCAATCGCTTGCCGGATGAACGGGCTCACTCCGAGTTCTGCCAGATGAGCCAGTCCCGGAGCGGGGTGCTGATCGGGATGGCTCTCGTAGTCGAAGTCGTGAAGGAGTCCGGCGATCTCCCACTCCTGCAGGTTCTCGGCCCCCTGGCGGGTCGCTTCATGCCGAAGGGCCGAGGCCACGCAACGACAATGCCGCCGCAAACTGGGCGCAGTTACCCACTCTTCCAGCAGCGACTCGGCCTCGGCCAGGGTCATCGGGGTCAAAAAATCACCTTGTTCAGCGGATACTCGACCAATCCGGTGGCCCCGGCGCGCTTGAGCTGCGGAAGCAGATCCCTCACCTCTTGCTCCGGCAAGATCACCTCGGCCGCCACCCAAGCGGGGTCATGAAGCGGCGAAATCGTCGGCTGGCGCAGGGCAGGCAGCTTGCTCAGTATTTCGTTTTGGTTGGCCACGGGCAAGTTCATTTTCAGCCCAACCATCCGCGACGCATTCATGGCTCCTTCCAGCAACAGCCGCAACGACTCGAGCTTTTCCGTCTTCCAGGGGTCTTGCAGCGCGGCCTTACCAGCCACAAAGCGAGTGGTGCTGGTGAGAATTTCGTCGATGATGCGGAGTTGGTGAGCCCTCAACGAAGACCCCGTTTCGGTATTGACGACAATCGCGTCGGCCAAGCCCTCCGGTACTTTGACCTCGCACGCCCCCCAACTGAACTCAATTTCTGCCGTGACTCCATGCTCGGCGAGCCTCGCTCGGGTGAGCTCGACGTATTCGGTCGCAATGCGCTTGCCCTGAAGGTCGCCGAGCGCCTGGATTTCGCTTTGCTGCGCGACCGCTAGAACGACGCGGATGGGATTACTGGTGAGCTTGCTGTAGCGCAGTTCGCACAGCTCGACCACATCGGCGCGTTGCTCGCGTACCCAGTCGAAACCCGTGAGGCCAGCGTCGAGCGAACCGTTTTCCACGTAAACCGGAATTTCTTGCGGGCGGAGCAGGATCGGCTCGATCTCAGGGTCGTTGATGACCGGCTGATACGAGCGGCTTGAACTACGGATGGTGTAGCCCGCCCGCGAAAAGAGGGCGTAGGTGGCTTCCTGAAGGCTGCCCTTCGGGAGTCCGAGACGAAGTTTCATGCTAGGCATGGTACCGGCGGGATAAACTGGCGCACATGTACACGGTTCGCGTGACGGTACGGCTTAAGCCCTCGCTTCTCGACTCGGCGGGCCGGACCGTCAGAGGATCACTCGTGGCCATTGGGTTCGAGGAGGTCCAAGAGGCCCGCATCGGCAAGGTGATTGAGCTCAAAGTGGACTCGGTGGAGCCCGAGCGACTCAAGGCGATGTGCTCCAAGTTGCTCGCCAACCCGGTGACCGAAGATTTTGAAATTGAGGTGGTGGAATGAGGGTTGCGGTCATCCGCTTCCCCGGTTCTAACTGCGACCAGGATGCGCTCCACGCCCTGCGGGACGATTTGGGAGTGGCCGCCGAGTATGTTTGGCACGCCGATACATCACTGACAGGGTTCGACGCCGTTTACCTTCCGGGCGGGTTTAGCTACGGCGACTACCTTCGGTGTGGTGCGATCGCTGCGCAAGCCAACATCATGTCCGAAATTCGGCGCATGGCCGATTCCGGCGCCCCGGTGATCGGTGTCTGTAACGGATTTCAGGTGTTGTGCGAGGCCGGGATACTGCCCGGCGCCCTCATGCCCAACCTGGGCGAGCGCTTTGTTTGCAAGGACGTCTTTCTTTTGCCAGGGCGGACTCGCTCCGCTTGGACGCAAGGCGCCAGCCTTCCTTTGCGCATTCCGGTTGCCCATGGCGGTGGTCGCTATACCGCCGATGCGGAGACCCTGCAACGCCTTCAGAACGAGGGGTTAATCGCTTTTCGATACTCCACACCAAGCGGCGAACTGACCGAAGGGGCCAACCCAAACGGCTCCGATCAGAACATCGCGGGGATCGTGAACGAGCGCGGCAATGTGCTAGGCTTGATGCCACACCCCGAGCGCGCAACGAAGTCGCTCTTGGGCAATACGGACGGACTCGCGATTTTACGGGGCTTCCTGGCGGTTCCAGCCTAAACCGAACCAACTTACCTGCCAATACTCTCTATCAGAACGATGCAGCGCGCTCTCGCCCTTTTCATCATGGCCATCGCCCTTTTTGGCGCGTTCGGCGCTCAAGCAGCCGAGCCCT
Source organism: Fimbriimonadaceae bacterium (assembly GCA_022842565.1). Lineage (GTDB taxonomy): Bacteria > Armatimonadota > Fimbriimonadia > Fimbriimonadales > Fimbriimonadaceae > JAFLBD01. The sequence goes on along the minus strand of JALHPH010000051.1, from coordinate 4,680 downwards.
CCAAAGCGGTGGTGCTGGGTCAGTACGCCCAATCTCTGAAAAGCAGCAGCATCTATTCGCGACCCGCCACTACCTCGCGCGTGTATTACCGGGTCAAGGCCTACGAGTATCTGATCGCGCGAAAAGTAAGCCACCGGGGATGGGTGGGCGTCGTGATGGAGAATGGCCACGTGGGTTACATTCAGTCCTCGCGAGTAGCGCTTCTGCCCTACAACGTGACGGCCAACCAAGTGAGCGCTCCCGCCACGACGTCGAGATCGGGTGCGGGCGGGGCGAAGGCCTCGATTGCCCGCTACGGTTTGCAGTACACCGGAACGCCTTACCGCTGGGGCGGCAACGACCTTCGCAACGGCATCGACTGCTCGGCTTTTGTTCAGCAGCTTTTCGGAAAGATCGGGATCGACCTTCCTCGCACGGCCGCTCAGCAAGCGCTCGTCGGCAAGCCGATTTCGCGGGTCGAGGACCTTCTCCCGGGCGACCGCCTGTACTTCTGGGACCGCAAGCGCGGAAAGATCGGGCACACGGGGCTCTACCTGGGCAACGGCTACTTCGTACACAGTAGCAGCAACAATCGTGGCGTCGCCACCGACGACCTGCGCAACGAAAAGTGGCGAAAGATCCTGGTCGCCGCTAGACGCTGAGCAACTGGTCCACGAGCCGCGACACACCGAACCGAATCGGGTCGACCGTGACGACACCAGTCTCTTGTTCCAAACTTTGAAGGGCCAGTTCTGCTTTGGCCGCATCTGGTTCGGGCGAAGTGTTCAAGCATATTCCCCGTAGCACGGGCCTTGGATAAAGCCCGCTCATCGAAGCGACATCCTGCACAATCCGCGCCAGCTCCATCAGCGGCATGACCGGGACCTCCTTGGCCACTTGTAGGTGCGTCATGCCGAGTCTGTGGCAAAGGACCAGGTCCGTTGGCATGCTGCCGCGCAGCAGCGGCAGAGTGGCTGTGCTGCCTGGATTGGCGAGCGAGCCTTGCCCTTCGATGAGCACCCACTCCGAGTCCCTGGCCGCAAGAACTTCGCGCTCCACGGAATGCGCTGCGTAATCCACCCGAATCGCATCGAGCGGAATACCCGATCCCATGATGGTCATTCCAATTTGGCCCGTTGCAACAAACGACGCTTGACGCCCGCGAGCACGCAGCTCTGACCAGATTTCCAGCCCGGCGGTCATTTTGCCAATCGCGACGTCTGTGCCGACGGTGAGCAGACGGCGGTTTTTCAGATGCCGCGCATCGCCCATGCAAACGCCGAGACCTTGTGGCTCTTTGCGAATGTCCCACACAAACTGGCCCTCTGCCAGCTGCGGATATCTGGGGGCAAGCAGGGTGTGCAGACCGTTGGCCAGCGAGAATCCGAGCGAGACTGCGCGGTCCATCACGGGCATCCAGTCCTCCGGAATCCTCCCACCCGGGGGCGAAATGCCAAGCACCAGCACGTCCGCACCCAGCTCGCGCGCTTCTTCCAGGGTGGCTACTATGGGCACTCGTCGGGCTGCACCCATGGCATCGTCGGTCGATTGGCCGCCGTGGGTCGAATCAATCGCCGCGACCACCTCGTTCGGCGAGTAGCGCAGCACGCCCAGCGCCATCTTCGAAGCGCGCTGACCAATCGCGCCTTCCACCAGAATCGCGAGCTTATGGTGTCGTTGAATCATGACTGCAGAAGGAACGCGCCGTGGCCGGGAGCCTCGGGTGGGGTGACGACGCCCGCCACCATTTTGGCACCGCTCGCCGGATCGGGGTCCAGGTTTAGGTGAGAATCCAGGTCGATGTAATCGAAAAGCTCCCCGATGGCCGCGCCGGCCGAAATGGAGATGCTCGATTCGCCCATGCAGCCGATCATGGTTTGGAGCCCAAAAGCGCGGCACACGGCAACGATGCGGAGCGCCTCGGTAATCCCGCCACATTTCATGAGCTTCAGATTCACGCCATCGACGCAGTGCGCAATGGGCGGAACGTCGGTGGAAAAGTGGACGCTCTCGTCCACAAAAAGCGGCAGAGGGCGGCCCTCGTAGAGCTCGGGCAAACCGGCTTCTTCTCCGCGCGCGAGCGGTTGCTCCACGTACTCGCAGTCACGCTCGGCAAGCCACGCCATCATCTTTTTGGCATCGCCGACGCTCCAACCGCCGTTGGCGTCCACCCGCAGGCTGACGTTGAAGGGCTTGGCCGCCCCGCGGGCGGCTTCGTAATGCGCCATATCATGCTCGATACCATCGGGCGAGCCGAGCTTGATTTTGAGCGAATAGCCGCCCATGTACTCTAGGATTTCTGGCACACGGATGGTGGTCACTTCGGGTGTGTTGATACCAATGGTCACGCTCGTGATGGGTGCCTGTGACCAAAGTCCAAGCAGCCGATAAAGCGGCATCACGCTGCGCTTTCCCATCAGATCCCAAAGCGCCATATCGAGCGCGGCTATCGCCGACGGATTCACGCCCGCTGCTCGCGCCTTGGCATAAACCCGCTGAATCCCCATCATCGAGATGCCGTCGGCAACCAGCGCTTCCAGCTGGGATTGGGCAAGCGCCGCCAGGGTCTCGTCGAAGCCAGTTCCGGGCGCACATTCGCCAATTCCGACCTTGCCGTTTTGGTCCTCGACCTCCACAAAGAGGTTCTTTGATCCGGTCGAAGTGCCGCGGCTAATGGAGAGCGGGAACTTTTTTTTCAGTTCCAGCACGCGGTAGCGAACAGCAACTATCGGCATCAGCCACGCCCCATCGATGAAATCTCGGCCTGGTACATATCGCGCACCACGCGGCGCTTCACCTTCATCGAAGGGGTCAATTCCCCACCCTCGATGCTGAAGGGTCGCTCCAGAATCAGATGCCGCTTGACCTTCTGGTAGTCCGCTAGAGTCTTGTTCGCGCGGTCGATCTCACCCTTGATGAGCTTCTTGATTTCGTCATGGACCGCCAACTCAGCCGGGCTTGTGGCCGAAATTCCGTGCTGTTTGGCATAGTCCTTCACGGCGTCCCATTCGGGCGCGACCAAGCCACACACGTACTCCATACTGTCGCCAAAGAGCACGATTTCGTTGATATAACGGCTCTCTTTGATGAGGTTTTCGATCGGCTGCGGGGCGACGTTCTTTCCGTTACCAAGGATCAGCAGGTCCTTCTTTCGGTCGGTGATTTTGAAGTTCACACCATCGGGCTCGCCGATGTCGCCGGTGTGGAACCAGCCCTGGTCGTCAATCGCGGCAGCTGTGTCCTCGGGCAGACGGTAATAGCCCTGCATGTTGCAGCGGCCTCTCACCAGTATCTCGCCGTCTTCGGCGAGCTTCATCTCGATACCGCCGATTGGGTAGCCGATCGAGCGGTAGTCGTTGGTTTCGGGGCGATTGATGGACATGCCTGAAGTCGTCTCCGTGAGGCCATACCCCTGATAAACGGGCAGCTCAAAGCCGCCGAAGAACTCGGCCACGTGTGCGGGTAGCGCGGCACCGCCCGAGATGAACATGCGGAAACGTCCGCCGACCCGCTCCCGGACCTTCTTGCCGACGATCATATTGAGGATTGGCCAAAGTGGTGCAGGTTGCTTTCGCATCTTCGCGGTGCCTTGGTCCATCATCATTTGGAAAAGCCGGCGGCGCAGGGGAGGCGCTTTAGAGGTCGCATCCAGAATTCTGGTTCGCAGGGCATCCAAGAACCGCGGCACCGTCAGCATGACCGTCGGGCGGATCACCTGGAAATCTGAAGCAACAGTGGCGTAGCTTTGTACATATCCCACTGTCGCGCCCAACGAGACGGGCAACACGTGGCCATTCACCCGTTCGTAAACGTGCGAAAGCGGTAGGAACGACATGAACACGTCCGTTTCGCTGACCGCGAAAGCGCTCGGAATCACTTCCATCATGTAGAGGAAGTTGTCGTGCGACAGCATCGCGCCCTTCGGGTTGCCGGTGGTGCCGCTGGTATAGATCAGCGTCGCGAGCGCATTGCGGTCCGGATGAGTGAGGCCCGGGCATTCGGCAGGATCGCGCGGCTCGGCTGTCTTGGCGTCATCTATGAGCGCGCCAGGCTCGCCCTGGATCAATAGAACCTTGGCACCCGACGCTTGTACTCTTGCGCTTGCTTCCCGGCTGCCGCAAAGTACGATGCTTGCCTGGGCATCTTGGACGATGTAGCACGCCTGATCACCGGGCAATGATGGGTAAATCGGGACGGGGACGGCCCCAAGAACAAAAAGCGCCCAGTCTGCGACCGCCCAACCATAGCTGTTTTCGCCATAGATGCAAACACGGTCGCCGGGCTGGATTCCATGTCGCGCTAGAAGGGCCGCCACCCTGAGAACGGTTTGCCAATGCTCTGCATAGGTCACGGGGACGTGCTGCTTGTTGATCGGAACAAGGTACGCGGGCTTGTTGGGATGCTTCGTGCAGGCTCGCTCGAGCAGTTGGGCCAGGGAGTTGAGATCGTCAATACGCATGCGAGGTGTGCGGAGCATATCTTATCGCCGCCGGTGCTTGCGCCCTAGAGCGCCGTGCGCAGCTTGATGTCGATGTAGGTGTTCACAAGTGCCGCCGCAAGGTCCTTTGGTTCGGCGTCCACGTGGCTTGGGAGCCGCTGGTTGATCATCCGCACCGCCGCATCGCGCTTACCCTCGTACCAAACCGCCGCAGCCCGACGATAGTATTCGTCGCTGGTGGTGATAGCCCGCTGAATCTGCTC
>JALHPH010000050.1 GCA_022842565.1 Fimbriimonadaceae bacterium | reverse complement strand
AAGAACCTCTACCCCTACATAGCGACATTGCGGGCGCATGTTCAGCAGGAGCTGGGACGCTAACCCCCCATGCTTGATACCCAGATTCAGTCGCTCACGCGCAACGAGGGTGAGCAGCTAGCTCCGGTAGTGAAGCAGCTTTGGATCATCCAGTGGATCATCGTGACCGTCATCTTCGTGCCGGCCGTGTTTTTCGCGAGTCGGCACTACATGGCCGAACTCCCGGTGCGGGTGCCGGCATGGTTGGTCACGCTGCTTTTCTTCCTGATCTTCCGGTTGCCTGGACTGCTCCTGTTGCCCAAGACCTACGAGAACTGGCGGTACAGCATCAACTCAGAGTTTGTAAGCATCTCGCACGGGGTGTTGACCCGGACAATTCGGACGCTCCCTTTGCCTCGGCTGCAGTATGTAGACGTATCGAGCGGAGTGCTGGAGAACATGCTCGGTATCGCGACGATCGCGGTGTACGCAGCCGCAGGCGAGGGCCGTGTGATTCAGATTCCGGGCATCAGCAAAGAGCGCGCGGAACTGATTCGCGCGGACGTCTTGCGGTTGAAGGGTGAGCACGGTGGAGTCTAAACTCCACCGCGTCCATCAGCGCACCATGCTCCTCGAGTTCCTTGAGGGGCTGGCGGGGATTGGGCGGTGGATTGCCATCATTCTCGTGATCCGGTTGGCGGGTGGCAATAGCGGCATTTCGCGCGCCGATGCTATCTTCGCGCTGCTCGGTTTACTCGCCTTTATCAAGCCGCTCTTCACCTATTACACGGTGCAGTTCGGGCTTGTGGGTGAAAGCTTTGTGTATCGCGCGAGCTTCCTTTCCAAGATTGAAAAGGTGATCCCGGTCGATCGCATCCAGGAAGTGGAGTTTCAGCAGCCGCTGCTTCACCGCTGGTTGCGGTTGGTAAAAGTGAAGCTGGATACGGCGGGCGGTCCGAGCGAGGAAGTCGAGATCAGCGCGCTGGAGATGGAGGACGCCGAAGCGCTCCGCGCTGAAATCTTGCGACTCAAACAGGGTGCCGGAGTAACCGAATCTAGGGCGCAAGCCGCTGCGATGGCCGCCCCGGAAACAGAGTTGTGGCGTGCTTCATGGCACGAGCTTGTTGTGGCTGGGCTTGGCCGCAACCGAGTTTGGGTGATCATCGGTCTTGCGGTCACGATTGGTCAGCAACTCGGTGACTCCAATTCTCCCGTCCTTGCCCAGACAGGAAACTGGCTGAACACACTGGGGAACCCGACCACTAACCCGGCTGGATTCGGCATCCTGATTTTTGGCCTGATGATGATTGGTTGGATTCTGGGAATCATCTCAGCGGTGATTCAGCACCACGGCTTTGTACTGACCCAGTCGCAGGACCGGCTCATCCGCCGGTCGGGGCTCTTCACTTTGGTTCAGCGTGCCTCGCCCTTGTCGCGCATGCAAGCTTTGCAGACTCACGCGACCTGGATGCAGCAAAAGCTGGGATTTTGCGAAATCAAAATCGGGCTCGCGATGGCGATGAAGGGGCAGGGGAACGAGGACTCCGACATCCTTTGCCCGATGATCGAGTCGAACCTAGCGCCGCGTATGATGCGGCTGGTGTTCCCGGCGATGGACGATGCTCCGCCGCGCTGGCAGCGCCCTCATCCCTCCTATCAGTGGTATCAGGTCTGGGTATGGCCCGTCTTTTTTGCGATTCTTGGCGCTGTCGCCTGGTTCACGCTCCAAGCCCCGGCGATACCGTGGATTGTTGGGCTGGCGATGGTTTACAGCCTAGTCCACACGGTCATGATTCGCCGGGCGCTTGCTTTCACCATTCAAGAGGGCCACGTGTACGTGCGACAAGGCGTTCTTCGGCGGACCCTCACCGTGGTGCCGCTACGCCGATGCGTGTTTTCGGAGGTGACCCAGGGCTTTTTCCAGCGGCGAAAGCAGCTCGCGAACGTTGTGGTCGTAACTGCGTCTACCGGGGTAGGCAGCAAGCTGGTCTTGCCGCATATTTCGATGGAAAGGGCTCTTTCACTTCACCAAACCGTTTGCGAAGAGTCCCATCAAGCTGATTTCGGGCTCAGTATCGCTTCAGTATCCGCATGAAGCAGAGTTTTCGGATCCTTGAGTTCCGGCCCTTTCGCGACCTCTGGTTAGGGCAGACCGTGTCGCAGTTTGGCGACTCGCTCTACTTCTTTGTCTTTCTGTTCATGATCGACCGACTCACGAAGGACCCGATGATGGTAGGGCTAGTGATGGCGGTGCAGGCACTGCCGATGCTGCTGCTCTCACCCTATGCGGGCTCGCTGGCCGACCGCATGGATCGCCGTCTTTTGATGCTGCGCAGCGATTTGGCCAGCTTCGTTGTGATGGCGGGCCTGGCGGTGACCGTGGCGACGGTACCGCAACCGCCCATCGCCGCCATCTTCGTCAGCGCAGCTCTGCTTTCTGTGGTGAATGTTTTCTTTCTGCCCGCTAAGTCGGCCGCGATCCCGCGGTTGGTGCCGCCTGATCGACTGCAGGAAGCCAATGCGCTGAGCCAGGCAACGCAGACCCTGATGCCGCTCATCGGCCTGGGGCTGAGCGCAGGTGTGCTGACCGGGCTGGACCGGATTTTCCCAAACTTCTTTTTCCTGAGCGCTATCGTGATCAACGGCCTGACGTTCTTGGTCTCGGCCTGTTTCATTTCTCGAGTCCCGGCGGTTGTGCCGGAGCGGGACGAGCATTCGCCTCATGATTCCACATGGCGAATGACGCTGGAGGGCTTGCGGTACGCCAAGAAGAGCCTGCTCATTCGTACGGTGACGATCCTTAGCTTTTCGCTTAACTTCTTTATCGGGCCGTTTATGTTGGTCTATGTGGCCGTGAATCGCGAGTGGTTTGGGGGCGAGTTTTGGACCCTGGCGGTGGTCGAGGCCTCCTTCGCGGGCATGATGCTCGCCACGACATTGTGGTTGGGGCCGCGGCATTTTCGGCACCCCACGCAGATTGCCATTCTTGGCTTGGTGCAGCTCGGCGTGTTTTTGGGATTGATGGGCGTCTCCACACACTTCTATATCTTCATGCTTTGTAACTTGCTCTGCGGCATAGGAGTGCCGTTGCAAATCCCGATGAGCACCTTTTTGCAGCGCACCACGCCGGACGCCATGCGCGGGCGCGTGATGAGCCTTTTGGCGATGGTGAGTTCGCTGGCGATTCCGGTGAGCACAGCGCTGGGCGGATGGGTACTGGCCGAAATTGGCGCGGCTGGCATGTTCTGGGTGATGGGGGCCGGGTTCCTGTTGACCGGAATCTGGGCCGTTTTTGTGCCGGGTTTTTGGCGGATTGAGGACAACGAGCCGAGCTCGGTTGCGGTCTGACGGGGCCAGAAACGTATACTTGAGGATATGCGCATGCCGAGCCTGCAAGAGGGCCTTGTCATCACTGTCTGCTTGGCCTGGATGGCCTTGGCTTGGTGGCTGGGCAGGCTTTGCTACCGGGTCGTCGCCTTTAGCGCCGAGAGTCGGCACGCGGTGACCTTGGAGGCCACGAACTTAGTGGTTTCGAGCAGCGCACTACTCTGTTGGCCGCTCGCGGTGGTGCTCTACGAGATGGGCGGCCGGATGGGTCAAGGCAGCCACCCGATCCTGCTGCTCCTTTTCCTCATCCCGGTGGTGATGGCGTGCGTTCATTTGGCCATTGGCGCGGGGCTGCTCTCGTGGGTTTGGCGTCGCCGGGGCATGGGTTTTTCGGATGCGGCCGAGGCCATGCTGGAGAGGTTTCAGCTTGGCGCAACTCGGCAACACCTGCTGCTTGCCTGGGGCCTCTTGGGGAGCCTGGTGTTCATTCAGCTGACCGATCTTCGTTTTCGTATGCCTACCCAAGAGGAAATGGCCTTCCAAGCCCCGAGCGACCCCGACGGCACAATGGAATGGTTTCGACGGGGGATGGAGCAGCAACAGCGCGAACGTGCGCAGCCGCAGCCGTTGGTGGAAACAAGCGGCCCCTTTAGCCCTTGGCAGGGCGGCGACTCGCAAAGCGTTCGCGGCTCCGGTCGATGAACCGCCACGGCAGTTCATCCCCTTTTCCCGCAGCAAGACCGATGCGCGGCGTGGCGAGAACTTCTCCACACGGTTCGCCTGGTTCCAGCCTGAGCAGGGAGTTTGGGTCGAGCAAGTCGATACCGTAATGCGGCCTTCCTAAGCCGAGCGCGCGACCGAGTCGCCCGGGTCCGGCAAGGAGTTGGGGGTGCGAGTCGTCGCCAAATCCGGCGAGCGGTTCAGCGGCGCGCAGCAGAATCGCGCCTGGCTGGCCCTCGGTATGGCAGACCACGTTCATCAGCCAGTACATACCGTAGTTTAGGTAGACATAACTGACCCCTGCGGGTCCGAACATGACTTGGTTGCGGGGGGTCACGCCGCGGGCGGCGTGGCTGCCCAAATCCTCTGATCCGCCGTACGCTTCAACCTCGACTAGCCGCACCCTCGCTTCGCCGTGAACCAGAATGCAACCCAAAAGTGATGGCGCAGCCAACAAAGGTGGTTGACGAAGAAAATCAAAAAACTCGCGCATGAGCCTTGTGCAGCGGGGAAGTCTTGCGTATACTAATAGTAGACAAAGAACTACTATGTACGCTTACGTTGTTTTGGACACATTCTACTCCAGTCAGGCCGGGCTGACGGATCAGCCCTGCGTGGTCTTACGAGGGACCGAGGTGCTTTGCGCCGACGAGATGGCGCAGCGGCAGGGAGTTCATCGGGGGATGCACCGCACCGAAGCTCGCTCTCTTCTGAGCAATGCCCACTGGGTCGATTACAAGGCACTGGACTATGAGACGCCGCAAGAGGAATGGCTGAACATGACTTTGGAACTGGTGGATCAGGTGCAAACCCACGGCGAGCACGCCTGCTGGCTCCCGATGCATTCGCATGCGCAGCCTCAGGACCTGGTCGAAGCATTGCTGGCGCGCGTGGGCTATGGTGCGCGTGCGGGCATGGGCAGCAGCCGCTGGTTGGCGCAGTGGGCCAGCCGGCTTTCTGCGCCGGGTGCCGTGACGGTGATGCCGCGACTGGGGCCCTGGTTGAACGAACTTCCGGTATCGGCGCTCCCTTTGGAAGCCGCGCTTTTGGATCGGTGCAAACACCTGGGTCTGCATACGTTGGGGCAGCTTTTGGCGGTACCGATGGCTCAGCTTCGCGGGCAATTTGGTAAGCAATCAGCGGCGATTATGGCGCTGGCGAGGGGGTATGACGTGAGCGTTTTTGCACCCGACTATCCGCCCAACAGTTACTCCTGCCGAGTCGATTTGCCGGGCGGGACAGAGGACCGCTTGGCGCTGGATGAAGCGCTGACCAACCTGGGCGCGCAGCTTGCCGAGCGACTGGCCGAGGACGATGCCGAAGTGCGCGATGTGGCGCTGATTTTGGAATGGAGCGAAGCTGCGCCCTCGCGGCATGAGCGGCGCTTTGCCCGCCCGATGCGGCGCGGGGCATCGCTGACCCTGGCTGCGCGCATGATGCTGGACCACGCCGCCCCCCAAGAGCCGATTTGGGGCATTCGCTTACAGGCGCTCCGGACGGAGCGCACCCGCAGCACGCAACCCGCCTTTGAAACCATGCAATCGCCGAAGGATCGCGATGTGCATGTGCGGCGCGCTGTGCGCAGTCTCTCCTCGCTTTTTGGTGACGACGCGCTGCGACCCGCTTCGGCCATGCCCACCACGCGCCGCCAAAGGGTGCTGAGGGCTTGGAAAGATGCGATCGGATGGCAGTGAGCTGCTGGCGCATTGGCGCGAAGCAGGGGCTTGGTGGGCGGGTGAATCGCCACTGGAAGTTCGCCGTTTGCGCTCACCAAGCGGCAGGCGAAAAGATGAAATCCTGCGTCTGCCCAGCCCCTATTCGGGAGAACAGCAGCCCAAGGCGCTGGTAGAAGATCACACTGAGGACTTGGATCTACGGCTGAAAAAGAGCCGTGACGAGAAGGTCAGCAAAGCGTGCGGGCTCATCGGTGAGGTGCCGGCACTGGTGCGCCGCGCGTCCGCGGGCGAGTCTTATGCGCCGCTGCATTGTCAGTCGGGCTACTCCTTTGGCGAGAGCATTCTTTTTGCCGAGGAATTGGCCCGCCGGTGTGCCCATATGGGATTGCCCGCGGCGGCACTGGTCGATCATTTTTCCTTTGCCGGGGTTGTGGAGTTTGCGCGGGAGGCGCAGCGGTGCGGGGTTAAGCCGTTGCTAGGGACTACCGTGGAGCTTGATTGTGGGGGCCGGCTCGTACTGATCGCGCGCTCTCGGCGGGGATTTTCTCTCCTGAGTCAGATTATCACGCGCGCCCACATGTCGCAGCCGCGTGGATATCCGCTTTGCACACTTCGCGACCTGGAGGGGCTACTCGGCGAAGTGATCTGCCTCACCGGTGGCGACAGTGGCCCGCTTCACACACCACTCATTCGTAAACAATATGATTCGGCATCCGAAATAATGATGCGCCTAGTGGGGCTATTTGGACAGCACCTGACCTTCGCGGAGATGGAAAAAGCGTGGCTTCCCTGGGAGATTGAGCACAATCGCTGCCTCGAGCGGCTGGCGGCGGAGCACGGCGTGCGATGCGTGGCGGCGGGGCGTGTGACGCATGCTGAACCCCAGCATTTTCCCGGTCAAGATGTGATGGCGTGCATCCACACGCTCTGCCTTGTGGACGAATGCATCGGTCGAAAGCCGCAGCGTGCGCCTGGCCAGCCGCCGCTGCAACCCCGTCCCCAGCGCGCGCTGAACGGTGAACGCTATCTCCTTTCCAGCGAGGAGGCTTGGCAACGCTATGCACACCGCCCCGAGTGGCTGCGCATGACTCTGCAGATTGCGCAGTTGGTGGATGACGACGTTCTGCCGCACCGCACCGAATTGCCGGCGTTCGGCTCCGATTCGCCCGCGGTTCTGCGCGAAAGGGTGATGGCGGGTGCCCGCGCGCGGTACGGCCTGCCCGACGCCCGACTGAAAAAGAGGCTTGATCTTGAATTAAATCGAATAATTCGGCTCGGATTTTCGGATCACTTTCTGATCGCCACCGATTTTTGCGATTTTGCGACCTCGCAGGGAATCATGTACTCGGCTCGTGGGTCGGTGGTCGATTCGGTCGTGGCCTATTGCTTGGGGTGGTCGCGAATTGATGCTTTTGAGCATCATCTCCACTTTGAGCGATTTTTGCCCGGTGACGGGACCAAGCGACCGGATATTGACATTGACTTTGAGGCAAAATACCGCGAAAAAATCCGCGATTATTGCGCCGAAAAATATGGCCGCGAGCATGTGGCTGGCATCGCTGCGTATGGGGCGATGTGCGTACGCGGTATCATCCGCGAAGTTGGAAAAGCGCTGGCGATTCCCGATAGCCTGATCGGTTATTTATCGAAGCGGGTGCACGGTGGCGTTGCGCCGGATCAGCTTGAAGCAGCCCTGCAACGGAAACCAGAATTAGCGAAAAGCGGCATTCCGTGCGAACGGTTTCGCTGGGTTTTTAAACTCGCCGAAGTGCTGCAAGACGTACCGAGAAATCTCCGCGCTCACTCCTCTGGGCTCGTCATCTCTTCCATGCCCATCGCGCATACTGTGCCACTTCAGCCCTCGGCAACCCCCACCGAGGACGGAGCCCTTCCCCTGATTCAGTGGGATAAAAGAAGTAGTAAATATTATTTTGACAAATTCGATATTTTATGTTTGCGCGGGCAGGATGTGCTGGGCGGGGTGCAAAAGTCTGTTCGCTCCATCCAGGTGAACGACATCCCGCTGGATGACCCGGAGGTGTTTCGGGCTTTTCGGTCGGGTGAGCTGATCGGTATTCCGCAATCTGCCTCCCCCGCCATGAGGCAGGCGCACGTGCGGTTGCGTTCAGAGGATTTAACGGATGTGAGCCTGGTTCAGGCGGGAATTCGGCCGGGCGTGGGCGGTGCGGTCAAGATCAACGAGCTCATCCAACGCCGTCGTGGGCTAAAACCCTATGAATTCGAGCACCCGCTTCTTGAAAAAATCTTAGGAAACACTTATGGGATTATCGTTTTTCAGGAGCAAGTCGATCAGCTTCTGGAAGACTTCTGCCGCTACACGCCCGGCGAAGCCGAAGACATCAGGGAAAAAATCCACAAAAACAGGAGGTCTGATTATGGCCAGCTCATTGAGGATGAATTGATTTCCCGCATGCAGCAGCAGGGGTTCACGGAGCAGGTTTCGAAGCATGTGTTTTCCTTGGTGGCTGGGTTCAAAGGGTACGGGTTTGCCCAAGGGCACGCCCTGGCTTTTGCAGACATTTCCATTCGCTCCGTTTATTGTCAACAGAATTTTCCGGCGGAATATTTTGCTTCACTGTTTAATGCGCAGCCAGCCGGATACTATGGTCCGTGCACGTTGGCGGTAGAGGCGCGCGGTCGTGGAGTCCGCATTTTGCCGGCTTGTGTTCAAAAAAGCCAGCTTGATTTTACGGTCGAGGATGTTCAGTCGGAGGAGGACCCCAAGATTGTGTTTCCGAATGGCGGCGTGCGTATCGGACTTAGGCAGGTCTCGGGAGTTTCCGAGAATACGCTTCAAAAGTTAGTCGCGAACGCACCATTTGAGGATTGGTACGATTTTCTGATCAGGGTCCGGCCCAATCGTGACGAAGCCGAGGCGCTCACGCTTTGTGGCGCGCTTGATGCGCTGCACACCAATCGCCTGGGTCTCCTATGGGCGCTGCCTGAGGCACTCAAGCACCATGAAAGCCGTATGTTCTCTGGCGAGCCGCCCGCCATCAACCACCCGCACTCCCTCACCGCC
>JALHPH010000049.1 GCA_022842565.1 Fimbriimonadaceae bacterium | reverse complement strand
GACCCGCGAATAAACCGACGCCGAAAGGCGGGTGTCGCGGTTATCAAAGAACGGGTCATTGAAGTCGATTCCGACGCTTGCGCCTGCGCCGAAGGTGTCTTGGAGGTACTCAATGCCGAGCGATTGGCCCATGCCGCGGAAGTTCAGGTCGCGCACCTTAATGGTGCCAGCCAGACGGCTTTGGGGGTCGAGCGCCAGGCCAACATCGAAGATCGCGGTGGACTGCTCTTTCACGTTGAGTAGGAGGTCAAACCGGCCCAGATCGACTCGGCGGTCGCTCACTTCCACGCTTTCGAACCATTGCGTGCTCTCCAATCGGCGGCGATCTTGCATCCAAGTGCGGATGTTGAACGGTTTTCCTGGCTCGGTCTTCAGGAGTCGGTCAATCACGTATTGCCGGGTGCGCTTGAGGCCCGTCACCACAATCTCGTTGACTGTGTTCTCGATGACCAGCACCGTGAGAGTGCCCGGCGCATCGGCCATGCTGGGGAAGTCGACTTCCGCAAAGAATCCCTTGGCTTCGTAGGCTTTGCGAATGGCGTCGGCGGTGGTGCGGCGGGTGTTCAGGTTCATCACCTGGTCCACTTGCTGCGTCACCAACGGAAGAAGCTCGGTAGTGGTGAGCGCATTGTTGCCCACAATCGAGATCTCCTTGATCACAGGATTTTCCGTGACGTCCACAATGATCTGGACTTCGCTATCGCTGAGCGGCCTGGACTGGACCTTTACATCCTGAAAAAGACCGAGCGAGCGGATCGAGGTCTGGTCGCGATCGAGGTCGCTGGCGATGAACGCACGGCCCTCGGCGCTTTGCATCGACGCTTTGATCACATCGCTCGATACCCTGTCGTTGCCCCGGATCACGATTTCGCGGACCACGGCGGTCCCCTGTGCATAGGCTAAGTGAAAAAGGGCCACTCCCATGGCCAGAATTCGCATTGATTGAGTCAAACGGTTTGAATCCTCCTCCTTGAACTGTCAGTTTAGACGGAAGGGGGATGCCAGCGTTTCTCTCAGGTATTCAGCTGAGGCGTTTGGCCTGCGCATATTCGGCGCTGCGCTCGACCCAATAGTCGAAAGACTCAGCGTTATCGAGCACGTCATGCGGCATGCGAACGTACTCTTTCATTGGCTCTGAATCGGGATCGGTCCGCAAAAGCTCGGCACCGGGAAGATTGAGAGCCTGCTCCAAGTCAGTTGGAGCTAGTTTAAGGCCGACTTCCTCGCCCACAAGAAAAGCAAACATCTTTTCTCCGGTATAAAAACCCATACCGTTGAACATGCGACGCGCACGAACATCAAACCGCTCGGCGGCCTTCATCATTTGTTCGTACCGGACTGGTCGATAGATCATTCCCATCGCAAACACTGCTGTGGCCTCATTGCCACGCTGACGGCCCGTCCGCCCATTTGAGCATTATACATCGGACACCCGTCGATTCGAAAACGGACGGCCTCACAGGTACGCTAGCGCCATGAGTGCCAAGCTCCTGTTGGTGGTGGATGGCTACAGCTTGCTGTTCCGCGCCTTCTATTCCACATCGCTGCTGAACACCAGCGATGGTCGCCCCACCAACGCGTTGTTTGGATTCACAAGCATGCTTTTCTCGCTCATTGATCAGCATCGCCCTGATTGTATGGTGATTGCTTTGGATGCGCCCGAAAAGACTTTTCGGCACGACGAGTTCGAAGCGTATAAGGGCACTCGGCAAGAGACTCCGGACGCCCTGGTGCAGCAATTGGTGGCGTCACGGGCTTTCTTTGAGGGGCTCAGCATTCCCTCGCTGGAACTCGCGGGATTCGAGGCGGACGATGTCGTTGGCACGCTGAGCAAAAAAGCCGAGAGCATGGGATACCGCACGCTCATTGTCAGCGGAGACCTGGACGCCCTCCAACTCGTGGACGACTCGGTGACGGTAGTGACGCCCAAGCGCGGAGTCAGCGAGGTCGCGGTTTACGACCCGGCTGCGGTGGTGGAGCGTTACGGTTTCGGGCCGGAGTTCATCCCGGACTACAAGGCTCTCGTCGGAGATACGAGTGACAACATCCCCGGCGTGCCCGGGATCGGCGACAAGAGCGCGACCAAGCTGATTCAAGAATTCGGCACGGTGGAGCAAATCATGGCCTCGATCGACGCGGTTGAGGAGAAATTCCGAAAGAAGCTCATTCCGGCACTCGAACAGATTCCAAAATCGAAGCGACTGGCCACAATCGTTCGGGACGTGCCCGTCGATTTCCCCTTCACCCCGTTCTGCCCTACGACTGAGCAGGTGCAGGCCGCCCAGGAAATGCTGGTGGGCCTGGAGTTCAAATCCCACTCCCGAAAAGTGCTGTCGGTGCTCGGCCGATATGTGGAAGGCGCGGTCGAATCGGAGGCAGTTGCCAGCGTCAAAGAAGAGCGTCTGGAACCGCGCATCGGCGCGCCGCTGACCAGTGTCGAGGAAATCGCCGGTTGGATCCAGGGCAATACTTATTCGCTCCTAGTACTGGAAAACCAACCCGCGAACCTATTGGAGCCAGCCGGGGCCGAGGTCATGCTTTCGATGAAGGGCGAGGTTCGCCGAGCCGAGTATCAGCATGCCCGCGAGCACTTTTTGCGTCAACCCGAGCGGGCCATCCTGCACGACGCCAAAAGCCTGTATCGCGGATCGGGCTGCCTGATCGGGCCGGCGCTCGATACGATGGTCGCCGCCTACATCCTGAAGCCAGGAAAGGGCAGCTACGCGCTTCGCGACTTGATTCAAAACCACCTGAATGTTGCTGCGCCCGAAAGCTCCGAGCAGGCGGCTATGGGGCTGGAATTGCTCGCGGGGGCCTTGCGCGGCCGGATCGAAATGGAGCAGCAACATCGAATTCTGAACGAAGTCGAATTGCCGCTCATCCCGATCCTGGCGGAGGTGGAAGACGCAGGCATCGCGGTGAGCCGCGAGATCCTACAGACCTTTTCCGGCAAGTTGCTGATCGATATCCAGGCCGTGGAAGCGCTCATTTATGAGGAGGCGCAGACCAAGTTCGTGATCGGCTCGCCCAAACAGCTGGGCGAAGTCCTATTCGAGAAGCTCGGGCTGCCAGGCGGCAAAAAGTCGAAGATTGGCTGGGCGACTGGCGTTGAAATCTTGCAGGAGCTTGTTGCCGATTACCCGATTGCACGGCACGTGCTCGAGTGGCGCGAGCTTTCAAAACTCAAGAGCACGTATGCCGACAGCCTGCCGCGCATGATCGGGCCGGATGGTCGCATTCACACTACGCTGAACCAAACCGTCGCCGCGACCGGCCGACTCAGCAGCATCGATCCGAATCTGCAAAACATCCCGATTCGAACCGAACTCGGTCGCCAAATCCGGCAAGCTTTCCAGGCCGGGCCAGGTCTGCAACTTGGGTCATTTGACTATTCCCAGATTGAGCTACGGCTGCTGGCGCACCTCTGTCAGGACGAGGCGCTGGTTGAGGCCTTCCAGACCCGAGTGGACGTGCACACCGTCACCGCGTCGCAGATGTTCGGATTGGCCACCGCCGATGTGACCAAGGAACAGCGGCGGCTCGCCAAGATGCTGAACTACGCCGTGCTTTATGGAGTCAGCGGCTTCGGCCTCGCTCAGCAGCTCGGCGAGGATTCGGCGTCAGCGAAGCGCGCGAGCTCATCAAGCGGTATTTCGAGCGCTTCCCCAGGGTGCAAGCGTTTACGCAGTCAGTGGTCGAGGATGCGCGCTCAAAGGGATTCACAGCGACGCTCATGGGGCGGAGGCGCTACTTCCCCGAGATTCACAGTTCGAACCGGACCGAGCGCCAATACGCCGAGCGGCAAGCTGTGAACGCCCCCATCCAAGGGGCGGCGGCGGACCTAGTAAAGCGGGCGATGATCGAAGTCCGGCGCGCGGTCGGGCCCGACGAAGCCCGCATGTTGCTGCAGGTTCACGACGAGCTCGTTTTTGAGCTCCCTGAGGTTCGCAGTGAGGTGATTGAGAGCATTCGCCGACCCATGGAGCAAGCGATGCCGCTTGACGTCCCCATTGAGGTGGACTCAAAGATCGGCGCAAATTGGAACCAGATGGACCCGGTGGCTGCCCCTTAGAGCAGCCCGTCTTCCTTCATCTGCTTCTGGAAGTTCTCGCGGGTCAGCACAATGCCGGGTTGGAAGGTGGGCATCGTATCCGCAGTCACGTCCTTGCGGGCCCAGTCGTGCACGATCGTCACGGCCTCTTCGGCTTGTCGCTTGGGTGATACATAAACCGAGGCAAAGAACCCGGTTTGATTCGGCATGACAAACTCCTTCTGGATGCCAAAGCCGGTGGCGCCCACCGCGATCAGGTTCTCTGGCGCGATTCCTGCCGCTTCGCTGGCACGTACAATCCCGCCAACCGCCGTATCGTTGTATCCAAACGCCACCCACTTGGTGATGCCGCCACCACGACCAAAGAGGGTCGCCGCAGTGCTCTGGGCGTTCTCAGAAGTCTGCGGCGATGGCCAGTCGCCGATGAACATTCGTTCGGCAGGAATTCCGGCTTCTGCGAGCACTTCTTCAGCGCCCTTGCTGCGCATCACTCCTTCCAACTGGTTCTTGAATCGCACGGCGACAACGCCCACTTGGTTCATGTTCCAGTTGCGCTTTTTGGCTTCATCCAGAATGGCTTGGGCCATGGTGTTGCCGATGGCGCGGTAGTCGGGACCGGTGAACGGCTGATCCAGGTATTTAGTTTCGCCACTTGGGCTGATGTCGGTGAGGCGCGTGTCGATTGTCATCAGCCGGAGCCGATACTTTTCACAGAGCACCACGATGCGGCTTCCCAGCATGGGGTCTGGAGTCGAGACGATGACGCCTCGGCCGTCTTCTCCGACGATATCGTTCAGCGCCGCGTCCATTTCCTTTTCATTGCGGGCTTGCTTGGGGATGATGCGGCAGTTCAGCTCTCTGCACTTGGCCTCGGCGGCGCGCACTTGTGCGGAGTACCAGGGCAACTTCAAGTCACTGACGATGAATCCAATCGGAAACGTCCGGCTGGATGAAGTTCCCGCAGTCCCCATGTTGGGGGCCTCTGCCGGGCCGCGGTTGCAGCCGGTCAGCAGTGGAGTCGTGGCCAATAGGGCTACTGTCATCAACCAAGAAGTCGTTCGCAATGTCATGAGTCCTCGTAATCTTACTGGAAGTGAGCCGAGCGTCGGCGGTGGCTCATTCCTTACAATGGTAACGGAATCAAATTCCGTTCCATCAGAACCGATAGAAATACTCGAAGCCAATTCGCCAGCCGCGGCCCGATTCATTGGCGAGCACCAATCGCGAGCGTGAAAGGAACGGATCGCGGCCCGGAATGCGGTAGATCAACTTCAGTTCGGTGCGCTCTTGCAGAGTCGAAGCGACCGGGATCACGCGCCGGGCATAGATCGTGAAATTGCGTCCGAGCGACTTGGCTGCAATCAGGGTCGGGCCCTCGAACGGGTTGTATTCCAACGCAATCGTGTCCAGGTTCAGAAGGTCTGCCAGAGTCTGGGTCACTGGGTCGATGAGCGACGGGAGCGCGACGCTGAGCAGCAGGTTTTGCACTTCGTTATTGCGCGTATTGCTGGCAAGGCTCGCGAGTGATTCTACGAGGTCTCGCTGCCCGACGATCGCCAAGATCTCCTGCTGAGTGAGGTCGCCCGGATCGCTGCTGCCGGTGATGCTGAGTCCGTTCTCAGGATCGGTCAGGTCGCCGCTGAGCAGGAGCGTGAGGTCATACCGCTCGAAACGATTGCCCGGGCGGCGCGCGGTGACGCTGGTTCGCCCGATGAGGTTCACTGGCACGCGCACCTGTGAGGTGCCGTCGGGTGCGGTACGCACGGCGACCTCCACGCGACCGCCTTCCTCCAACTGGACCCGCGCATTGGGCAGCCGCAGTACACCGCCGCGCAGATTCAAGGTCGTATCTACATTCGGGGCCAAGAAACTTCCAGTTAGGCGGCCCTCGCCCGAGAGTTGGAACGATGAGTTCAGCGAGCGCACGGTTGCGGGCCTTGGAGCTCTGAACGTGAGGTCGAATCGCGGGTTGGAGACCAAGTCGCGTGTGGGTTCGGTCGAAGGCGCGAAGGGCGGTAAATCGGCCGCCAAACCCTGGAGAAGGACGGTTCCTTTTAGGAGCGGGCTGGCGAGTGTTCCCGTGATGTCCACGCGCGAACTACCCAGTGTCATCGCGATCTGATCGCCACTGCGCAGGTCGCCTTCATCCACCACGAACCGGTCGGTGAGGATGCTTCCGGTCACCGTCGTGGCAGAGAACCACTCTTCCAGAGTCCTTTCGAAGTCAAGTTCTATCGGGGCCGTTGCGCTTGCCAACAATGTGCCGCCTTCGCTGCTGGTTGCGCTCATTTCGAACCCGACTTCTTTTTCGCTCAGTCGCAGAGTGAGTGCAGTACCGGTCAACTTGGTGCGGGTGTTGCGAAGGGTGATTTGCTCGGCATTCAGGCTTGCGACTCCGGCCATTCGCCAATCATCGGCGGTTCCGCGCACGCTCAGCTCTGCTTCCACTGTGCCTGTGCTGCGATCTCCGTCCAGGCTCGGGAGCGCATCCCGGAAGTCTATCAAACCACGGGGTTGTGCCTTGGCGGTCAGGCTGAATTCTTCGGTTGCTCCGGGATCAAGGGACGCAAATGGCAGCGAAGCCTGCAGCGGCCCCGTGAATCCGGCTGCCTGGAACTGCCCCTCGGCCGTGAGACCCTTGCGGTCGAGCAACAAAGCAAACAGATCAACGGACGGGGGTGTGGCGAGCGTTGAACTGTCACGAAGTTGTGCTACAACCCGCGCGCTCCCTTGCACCACGGGCTCGTCCTGTGTGCCGCTCAGCGAGAACGACGCGCTGTCTAGCTTCGCCGCGATCGGTACGATCTCCGGACGCACGGCGGCAATGAAGGAGAGCGGGAAATGGCTGAGTTCGCCGTCACCGGTCAGCGTGCCATCTGCTTTCAAACGCGCAGTCGCTTCTAATTTGGTAACTGACTCATCCGCGCCGCCGATGGCTGCCTCCCACAGCAGCTTCTCCATCGTGACGTCCTTGCCCGCTTTGCGCGCCGAGAATTGAAGCGCGCCGGCGCGAGTGTCGCCCAGAAGGAGTTCTTCAAGAGTTCCGTCGGGGATGCTGAAATCAAATTCCTCTTTGCGCCAGGCAAGATCAGCGGTGCCGCCCAAATTGCCGCCCAGGTCGGCAACGAATCGACGGGCCTCGGGGTCCATTGCCCGCATCTGAGGCTGCGCGAGCCGTGTGACTTTTTCCAACCGAACATTGAATGCGGTCAACTTGGCGTTGCCGACGCCAGTGCCCAGGTCATGCTCGGCGTTTTCCAACAGCAGGTAACGATCGAGGTTTCCGAGCGCCCCTTTTAGCGTGGCGGTATCGCCCTTCATCTGGACCGTGACCGAGCCATTGCCGTACTCTTCGGCGTTCACGGCGACTTGGCTGAGCGCGACCTCGGCGGTCCCGCCCGAGATTTTGCCGTCCGCCAAACGCAGCGTGCCTTGGCCGTCGGTCGAGCCCGCCATAGCATAATCGGCGCCGCCAACGGGCAGCGCGCCGAGCGGGACGCCGGTCCATGCGAGGGCAAACTCTCCGGCCTTGGTGCCTGGTCGATACTTCCCGTTCAGAGTAACCGAGCCGGACTGCTCCAGGTAATTGACGCGGGTTTGGACGCCCTGCAGTGTGATCTCGTCGGAATTGCCCGACAGAGTCGCTTTGAAGTTTTGCGCTGCAGTGCCCTGCAGCCAGATTTCGTCGGATTCGACGTCCGCGCGGAAGGTCGGTTTGGCGAGGGTGCCGCCCAGCACGCCGCCCTTGATAGCCAGATTCCCAACCACCGGCCCGAGGTCCCAGTCCGCGAGTTGCACGCCGTCCGAAGAGAAAGTGCCGCTGAGTTTGTCAGTCTTTGAGTCCCAGAGGATTTTTCCCTTGGCAGCCGAAAAGCCGCTTTGCGCGAGCAGATCGTTGACTTCCAGCTTGCCGTCTTTGTAGGTTCCGTTGGCTAAGAGGATCGGGACGCGGGTGTCGCCCTGGCCAGCTTGCACGATCTGAGTCTCGAAAGTGACGTTTGGGTTATTGAGCTTGCCTGAGACCTGCCCGACGATGTAGCCTGTTCCCGTCGCATCCTTTCGGATGAGGCTAAGGGGCACCTGAGCGCCGCGGAATTCCAACTTGGCCGTGTTTTGGGCCGGGGAAAGGGTCCCGGAAACGGTCACTCCGCCGTCCTTGCCGTCGATAATTGCACGCTGGATCAGCACGTTGTCGCGCGTCCCAGAGACCAGAACTTGGTACTTTCCGGAGATCGGCCGAGTGAGGTCCTTCGAGGCAATGCGCGCATTGCCCTCGCTCCGCACAGTGAAGTTGGGGTTACTCAGCTGACCATTGATCAGCGCTTCGGCACTGCCGGTCCCCATGAGTTCTTTGGGCAGGCCGTATTCACGCAGTTGCCGCAGATCGACTCCCTCGGTGCGCACCAGCGCTGTAAGCGAATTGGCTCGTGTGTTCAGCTGGCCTTTGCCGGTCAATGCAATGTCCTTGAAGGTGGCTTGGGCTTGATCGAACGTCACCCAGTCAGGTTGGATGTGAACCTGGGCGGTCAGTCCGCTGACGGCCAGCCTATTACCGCGGAGGGATTGCGCGGTCGTCAGCCCTTTTGCCCACCAAGCCGAAGCCCGGTAACCAAAGTCCCCCTTGAAAGTGCCTGCCGTGAAGGTCAGGTCGCGCGGAAGGCCCTTGCGGTAGGCGGGTTCCAGCGCGTTGAGGCTCGCCAAAGTGAGCCTTCCGGAGCCGACCACCGTCGGGTCGGCGGCCCAATCAAAGGTGACTTTGCTTTGGAGATCAACTCCCGGACCAACAATCTGGACCGGCCCCGAAACTCGCTTGCCCTCCAACTTCAAGTCGCCTTTCAGCG
>JALHPH010000048.1 GCA_022842565.1 Fimbriimonadaceae bacterium | reverse complement strand
GTTTCGTTGAGTCGAATGACGGTTGTGGTGACCTTTTGGTTATTGGCGAGCGTGCCGTTGGTACTGCCCAGATCGGTGATGCGAAGACCACTCGGGTCGGGCTCCAGCCGGGCATGCCTTCGCGAGGCTTGGCTGTCGTACTGCATGGGAATTGGCCCCGATTCGCGGCCGATCTCCATCGCCGCATCCACCGGGAACCGTTGGCCCGCTAGGGGTCCGGTCTGGGCGACCAGCACCAAGCCTGGGCGGGTCATCGCGGCGGTGGTCGGCATCTGCATGGCAATGGTGGCTTGCCCCGTGGCCTGGCCCGCTCCGACGGGTGTTTGTTGCACCGATTGCGTCTGGAATGCCTCGGCTTGCGGGAGCCGCTGAACCCGACCGCCCCGCATGATGAACTGCAACGTGTGGCCGCCAATCATGAAAGTGTCGCCGCTCGCGAGCTGGGCTTGTTTGATGGGTTGCTGGTTCAAAAGCACCGCTGGAACCGGATCAAGCGCGCTTAGGAAGTATTGCCCGCGATGCTTCTGGATCACGGCGTGCATCGGCATGACCTGGGGGTCGCCGAAAAGTGGGATCGCTGCCGCTTCCGAGCGACCAATGAAGGTATTCGCATCGTAAATGGGCCAGTCTTTGCCTTCGTTGCGCCCCAGCACCAGTCGCACCCATGCCACTCTCGCCGCGGCTTCAACCACCCCGACCAGCAGTCCAATGCCCGCGCCAAGAAGGGTAAAGCCCACCGCTCGACCGAACACTCCGGTCTCGTCGCGGCCGGCAACCGCTTGCACGAACGGGCCAGTCGGGGCTGTGACCACGACAAACGCCAAGCCGCCCAATGCACCCCCGACCAGACCGCCAACGAGCCCATAGAGCATTCGTTTGGGGCTCATGGTCGCGAGGCCGTGCCCCAAGCCGACAATCGAACCCATGAGAGCCCATCCTGCCGCTCGCCCGATCGGCTCGAGGGCGGGAATCTGGCGGAGGGAGCTATAGATGGCGCTCCCCATGCTGATGCCCAAGCCGCCTGCGACGCCGCCAACGATAAGGCCGACGACAAGCCCGCGCATGGTGTGCAGTCGGGAGCCTTGATAGTAACCCGAGAGGGTGCCGAGCGCCATCCCGATCAGTGCACCGAGCGTAACGCCGGTGAGCGACTCCCACTGCCGCCATGCGTCCGTCGCGAAGCCACCCGGAGCAAACGGCTCGCGCACTGCCCAGGCGATTAGCCCGGCCACCGCGCACAGAAGCATCAGGAACAGCGCTCGGGTCATCGGGCCTCCACTCGCCAGGTCGAGGTGCCGAACTGCACATTGTCGCCCGCCTTCAGCGGCGTGACCCCGGTCACTTTTTGGCCATTCACATAGGTGCCGTTGGTGCTGCCGAGGTCCTCGACGGTGAGCGAACTGCCGTCACGATAAAGCTCGGCGTGCGAGCGGCTGACGCTTGCTTCCCCTGCCAGCGAGAGCGGCGCACCTGGCTCACGGGTCACGACATGGCGACCTTCTGGGATCTCCAAGCGGGCGCCGCCCGTGAGCGAAACTAGACCTGGGCTGCCCGTGAAAGCGACTACGGCAGCTTGCGGCTCAGCGGGATTCGGGGTCGGTTGGCCCTGGTCCAGCAGGATTTGTGCCTGGGGCGCGGGCTTGCTCGGTTGGGGCGTTGCTGGTAACGGGTCGTCAGCAGCCGGGTCGGGATCCTTGGGAATCTGCACGCCAACTTTGGCCAGCGCACCATCAATCTGAGCATGGTTCTTTTGAACCAGCTTCGGAAGATAGTAGATGAGTGCACCGCCGAGCGCCAGCCCAACGAGCAGGGTCAAAAACTGCCCGAAGGGGTTACCTCGGTCGGGGGCTGGCTCCGTTCGCTGCGCAACCGGTCGCTCAGCGCTGCCTCCCGTTGCCCTCTCCTCGCCCGGCGAGTCGGTGCCGGTTTCGCCGGAGGGCGATGTCGATTCGCTGGTGACGACGTCCACTTTCGGCGCAATCGCGACCTCGAAAAGCGGCACCGGCTGGTACCGAGACTTTTCCAACTCGAAGGTCATAGTCGGGATGTCAGGCTCTTTGCCCTCCGACTTGGTTTTCACGGTCACCTGCATCGGCCCGAGGCCGATACCATACAGGTTCGCGATGCCCTGATCACTCGGCGTCACCAAGGCTTCAGCCAGACCGAGCTTATGCTTGACCGAAACCTGCGCCGCCGCGACCGGCTTTCCCTGGTGGGTGAGCTTGAACTGAACATGGTGCGCGCGCACAAAGTCGTTAGGGCTGACCTTCCAAGTGCCGCCTTCCTTTTGGATTTGCGTAACCGGGCGGATAGCGAGGTTGCCGCTCGCGCTTTCGACCACGAACACCGAGGACTCCGCGCCAAGCGCTCCTGTGCTGAGTGCGATTTTGACTTCGCTGCTGCGCTGAGCCGAATCGGGCGCCGCCGCTGCGGACGGCAAATCCACCCAGGCCACTCGCTCGGCAGCACTGGGGAAAACGAGCTGAACTTGTGCCAGGGCAGCCGTCGCTACAGCTGACAGGACAAAGGCAACGATTGTACGCGCGAGCGCCCTTCGCATGATGCAATCAGTTTAGCCCGTGCTTCGGGCAAAAGTGAGGCCACGTCGCTCGCCAGAAAACCGACCGGGCCAATCTTGTCGGCGGCTAGGTCGCCCGCGTGCCCATGCAAATAGACCGCTGCGCTCGCGGCGCAATAGGGCGGGAGGTCTTGCGCTAGGAGCGCTCCCACAATCCCAGAAAGCACATCACCCATGCCCGCCGAGGCCATTCCAGAGTTGCCGGTTGCATTGACGGCAAGGGGCTGATCGACATCGCCAATGATCGTGTGCGGGCCCTTCAGCACGACCGTGCCACCAAATTTCTCCACAGCCTGGCGAACCGTCTGGAACCGATTGTGCTGAACCTCGGCGGCGCTGCAATCCATCAAGCGCCCCATTTCGCCCGGGTGGGGGGTCATCACAAACTCGCAACCTGGCACGGGTACCCCGGCTGCAATCGCGTTCAGGGCGTCGGCGTCGATGACTGACGGTAATTCCCAATGCGACCATAGCCGATCCAAAAACTCGCGCACGCTCGGTCGGAATCCCAACCCAGGGCCGATGACGGCGCTGTCACACGTGACGGCTGCCTCCAAGACGGCGTGGGCGTGCTCGGAGGCAAGATAGCCGTCCGGGGCATCCAGCGGAACGCAGATCGCTTCTGGCAAGCGAGTCAGCACCAACCGACAAACTTCTTTGGGGGCGGCCAGGGTTACCAGACCGACGCCGGATCTCATCGCCGCCATCACCGCCAGTAACGCCGCGCCCGGCATTGGGTTGCTGCCCGCGATGACCAAAACGTGGCCATTGTCACGCTTGTGGGCAGCCCTCAGTCGCTCGGGGATCACATCGCTCACCCAGCGCTTATCCAGTAGCCTGGCGTCGGTGCCCGATTCCAGCAAGGTTGCCGGATGACCGATATCCGCCACCGACCAGTACCCCGCGTGCTCCAGGCCGAGGCCATGAAACAAAAAAGGCTTGGGCCAGCCCAGGGTCACCGTGCGAAGAGCCCAGACGCTCTCGCCCAAATCCTCGCCCGTGTCGGTGTGAATCCCGCTCGGAACATCGACCGCGACCACGGGCACGCCGCTTCGGTTGATGCCTCGAATGGCTTCCAGAACAGCGCCGTGAACTTCGCCATGCGCCCCAGTGCCGAGCAGCGCATCGATCACCAGATCGTGACCACCCAGGCAATCGAGCCGCCGCTTCCATCGAGCGTCATCCGTAAAGATGGGTTGCACGCCTGCTGAGCGAGCGATATTGAGTTGCACTTGGCATTCCGGCGAAAGGTCGCCCTCTTGCGCTGCGATGAGGACTTCCACCCCATAGCGCCCGGTGTCGTGCATCAGACGCGACACGGCAAGGCCATCGCCGCCATTGTTCCCTTTGCCGCAAAGGATGCTGACGCGCCCGCCTTCGGGGAGCAGGGTCTTAATGCACTCGAAGACCGCCAACCCGGCGCGCTCCATCAGCACAACGGTCGGAATGCCGAACTCCTCGCTCGCCGTCCGATCCATCGCACGAACGTGCGCAGCTGTCGCGATCCACATAACTTTCTTATCAGCCGGTGCTGTGGAAAGTGCTACGCCTCTACGAGGAACTCAGTTAGCGGCGCACGCTTGACAAGCTCCAAACCGCCGCCGCAATGCATGTGCGCATATCGGCGGCGCTTGGGAAGCGCGCGCAACCGCACAAAGGTGCTGCCACACCGGGTGCATCGGTATTGGACGGCTTGGCGCGGTTTGTTTCGCTTCACTGGGTAAGTGTGATAGACCTCGGCGGGCGCGCCCAGATCGGCCATGGCGCGCTGCCAAGCTGCGCCATGCCCCCATCCGCGCCGCCCAACCCGTGCATACGCCAACAAGTGCGCAAACTCGTGAATCAGGGTGTCGCGGACTTTTTGTTGGGTGTCGAGCACGCGCACGCCCAGATCAATGCGCCAATCCGAATAACAGGCGCGCCCCGCCGAGGTGCGAAAGGGCCGCCATTCTAGGCGTGGCGCGCGTGGCAGCGGATGATCCCGCTGGAGCTGGACCAGAAGTTCTTGCGCTACGCGATCAAGCTCTTCGGACAGCGGCTTCAGAGACCCGCGCCCCCAAACTTGCCGAGCATTCCGCCACCGCCAATGTCGCCCGCAATCGAGAACCACTTGCGCGTACGGTACTTGTCGCAGATGTCCTGCACCTGAGCGTCGGTTTCGCGGCCCGCTTCGTCGATGTGGGTGCTCGCGCCCTTCATGCCTTGCAACTTCCCGACCAAAGCCTTGGGGTCGGCATTGGGATCACCCGCCGATTCCAGGATCTCGATGAGATCGAAAATCGCCGCCGAAGTTTCTCGCAAGGCAATCTCGTAGCGGTTGCGAATCGGAACGCATTCCGCTGGCGGGGGCACCGCAAGGAAACCATCCGTGAGCGTTCGCCAATCGCTTCGAGCCTGATCAAAGTCCTTTTTAGTTTCCTGCGCCGGGCTCTCGGGCATGCTCTCCAGCGTCGGGTCATTCATGATGTCGTCGAGCAAATCCTGGACACCCGCCATTTGAAGCTGGGTCATCGCGACCATGAATTCGCCGATATGTTGGTTGGCCAGCTTGGCGCGCTGGCGCTCGGTTCGTTCGAGGTGTTCTAGCCACGCCCTCACGTCGACGGGCATGTTAATGGCGGCTTCCGGCGGCGGCGCTTGATGCGCGGTGACTCCCGAGGCGGGCGCTGGCTTCGCCTGCAGGATTCCGGGTGGCTCGGGCGCCTGGCGCGAGGCAAGCACACCCGCTTCAGGCTTTGGCGCACGCTGGAACAGCACGCCCGAAGCACCTAAACTAATGACTGCGACCGCCAACAGGGCTACCACGCCCACGACCCACCACCAAGGGCTGCGTTCACTCGCAGCGGCCGGAATCGGTGGAACCGCCGCTGCGGCCGCTGGTGCCACACCGGGCATCTGCCGCGTGATGCGGGGCAGAGCGCTGCCGCATTGCATGCAGAAGGCAGCCCCGTCGGGGGCATCGGTTTGGCAGTTTGCGCAGCGCATGAGGGACTCTCAATACTATAACGCGTGCGGCGTGGCAAAAGGTCGAAGCATTCCCTTTGGGCCCGCGCTCCGAACACTTTTCAGAAATATGGAATCTAACTCGTAAGGCACAAGCGTGCCCGATGAAAGGAAAAGGTCAATGGCCCACCCCGAAGAGAGTGCATGGAAAGAGCTCAGTAGCTCGTTTCAAACGGTGATGATGGATTCGCTGCGCCGCGAATACCCCGAGGGTTCGCGTGAAGAAATTGCGGATTACCTGACGATGCTTCTCGCACGGTTTATGCGCACCGATGCGATTTTCGCCATCCGAGATTCGGAAGGCCAGCAGGTCACCTCCATCGGCGAGATGATGGCCGAGGGCGATATCTCTTTACGGGCTGATTCTTTTGAGCGCGAGCGAATCGTGCACCGTCATATCGGCGACTTCTTGCTCTTTTGGAGCGGGGTTTACCCGGGCTTCCTGCGGCAGTTACGACTACGCAGCGAGGCCGAATGGGTGAGGGACTATGCCAGGCAGGGCCGAGAGTCGTACCATCTGGTGAGCACGTTCGATTATCCGCCCTATGACCGCGAGGCGCCGCTCTTCAGGCGGCTGAGCCAGGACTTTGAGGTGCTGACCTTCTGTCTCGGCCAAGCAAGCCATAAGTTGAACCTAAGCTAGGTTCCACGCGTGTGACCAAAGAGGTCTACGTGAAGGCGCGGTGCCAGCCGGTAACCACGATCGATACAAAGCGGGACGAGGAGCCGCGCGCGCCGGTTCAGCGTTTCTGCGTCGGTGCCCTCGGGCATGAGCAGAATGTTGCTGGGCGGAACCAGCCCGAGTTCGGCGAGCAGGGCCTCGATTTCTTGCAGATCGCCTAGTCCTTGTTCGGGATTCACCACAAACTTCAATTGGTAGGGCCCGCTGGCAATGAGTTGCTTGAGGACGGGTAGGTTCAACCGTGCATTTTCGTGTCTCTCCTCCCAGGCGTCGCCTATGGGGGTGGAGTGCGCGAGCTTTGGGCTGATTGACATGAGATCGCAAGGGAGTTCCCTGAACACGGTCCCTGCCGTTTCGATAGTGATGCGGTGCCCCCTTGTATGGAGCGCATGCGCGAGCGGAACAATGGCGTCGAATAGCATCGGTTCGCCGCCGGTGAGAACCACGTCGCGCACGCTGTTGCTGGTCACGCGCTCCACGATCTCGTCGACGGTTTGAACCGGCCCTTCTGGATTCCAGCTCGCGTACGGCGTGTCGCACCAAACGCATCGTAGATTGCAGCCGCTGACACGAACAAAGGTGCTCGGAACACCCATCCAGACGCCCTCGCCCTGTATGCTGACAAAAATCTCCGCAATCCGCAAACGATCCAAACTGGAAAGAAGTATGACTGCTGAAATCATCTCGGTTGGGACCGAACTGCTGCTGGGGACCACGGTTGACTCGAATGCGGCCACGCTGGGCCAGGCGCTGGCCCGCCACGGCATCACATGTCGGCACCGACAGACGGTGGGCGACCACCTGGGCCGGTTAACCGAAGCCCTGCAGCTGGCGCTTTCTCGAAGCGATCTGGTGATCACAATCGGCGGCTTGGGTCCGACTCAAGACGACCTCACCCGCGAAGGTATCGCGGCAGCCCTTGGCCTGCCGCTGGTGGCTCAGCCCGCGCTAGAAAAGCACCTTCGCGCCGAGTTTGAGCGGCGAGGGCTGCGGTGGGTGGAATCCAACTTGCGCCAAACGATGCTCCCAGAGGGCGCAGAGGCGCTGTCCAATCCGCACGGCACCGCGCCGGGGCTTTGGTGCGAATCCGGGGACAAAATCGTTACCGCGTTGCCGGGCCCGCCGCGGGAGTTTGGACCGATGGTCGCCGGTCCGCTCGGCGAACGGCTGGCGGCGAAATCGGGGAGCGAACCGATCCAGACTCGAACCCTGAAAGTGGTCGGCGTGGGTGAGAGCCGAGTAGAGGAGTTGCTGGCTGACCTGATGGCGGGCTCGCACCCGACCCTTGCACCCTATGCCAAAACCGGCGAGGTGCATCTTCGGCTGGCGGCGCAGGGGTCGCAGGCGGCGGCGGACGCGGTTTTCGATCCGGTAGAGGCTGTGATCCGTGAGCGGCTCGGGTGGCATGTAGTGGGTCGTGATGACGAGTCGCTTGAATCGCGGGTGCTCGATCTTCTGGCCTCCCGAGGCGAGACGCTCGCTGTTGCCGAAAGCCTCACCGGGGGGCAGGTGGTCGAGAGGCTTTGCCGGATTCCTGGTGCGTCGCGGGTTTTGGTAGGGGGCGTTGTGGCCTATGTGAACACGGTGAAGCGCGACTTACTGGGCGTGCAGCCAAACACCCTTCAGGAGTTCACGGCCGTTAGCGGCGAGACCGCATGCGAAATGGCCGAGGGCGTTCGAAACAAGCTCGGTGCGGCTTGGGGGCTCTCGACGACCGGCGTCGCCGGACCCGGGCCGGATTCAGAAGGACACCCCGAGGGGTTGGTGTTCATTGGGCTCGCTGGACCGAACAGCACAGCCTCCGAACGGCACGTTTTTGGGCTGGGGCGGGAAATCAATCGTGCCCGAGCCGCGCAGGCCGCGCTCATCCGAATCTATCGTGACTTAGTTCATATTTAGGCTAGAAAGTTATGTTAAATACTTCCGAAAATGCCCGGAGACTCAGCTGCTTGGCTTCGTCCATGGTCACGTCACGCCCGGCGACCTCGGTGAGCGAAGTGACACCGTACGCTTGAATTCCGCACGGAACAATCAGCCGAAATGGCGCGGGATCAAGGTTGACGTTCAGCCCTATCCCGTGCAGGTTCACCCACCGCTTCACTTTCACTCCAATCGCCGCGACCTTTTCATCGCCGACCCAAGCACCCGTGTGCGGAGCAAATCGCCGCCCCTGAACCCCCAGCTCAGCCAGGACCAGGATCATCGCTTCCTCAAGGTTTCGGAGCCAAAGATGCAGGTCTTTGCCGTGGCGATTGAGATCAAAAATGGGATAGATCGTCAGCTGTCCCGGTCCGTGATAGGTGACGTCGCCGCCGCGGTCGGTGGGCTCTAGCTGAAAGCCCTGCGCCGCGTACTCCCCGGGCGTCAGCAGGAGGTTTTGGGCCTGCGTTGCTGCGCCCATGGTGAAAACCGGCTCGTGCTCCACCATCAGGAGGCAATCAGGAGCTCCCTTTACCACCTCCGCATGATGGTCCAACTGAATCGCGAGCGCGTCGCGGTAGGAAAGCCGGCCCAAATCTCGCCAAGTCCCAGTGGTCATACGGCAGGCTCGGGGATGATGTAAATCTGTTGGTGGTCCACGAGAAGGTTTTGAAGCTCAGCCTCTGCGGGCTTGATGATGTCGTAGGTCGATCCGCTCAGGGCGATGGCATCCACGCGGCATGCCTTTTCGATATGCGCCGCGATATCGATCACGCTTGAGTACTCCACGTCCTCGA
>JALHPH010000047.1 GCA_022842565.1 Fimbriimonadaceae bacterium | reverse complement strand
GCGATGATGTCAAGACGGTTCTTTAGCAGGCCCTCGTCGATAATGATTTTGAAAAAGTAGGGAGGAAGGAGGCCCAGAACGACGCCCACCAGCACGGCGATGACGATCTGGATGACTTCGCGACGATATGGTTTGAAAAGGGCAATGATTCGGCGCACAAGTTTGCGATCATCGGTGGGAGGCATGGGGTATGCCCCTAAGATACTCGCATCATAATGGTGAGCGTATGCGCATCTTGGTGGTGGGATCGGGCGGCCGCGAGCACGCTCTGGCTTGGAAGCTGTCGCAGGAGGCTGAAGTGGTCGTATCGCCGGGTAACGCCCTTTCGCGCAGGGTGTTTGCTAGCCTTGGACCCTTTAACGAAGAGGTGGTGGTTTCGGGTGGGTTCGATTTGGTCGTGGTTGGCCCAGAGGACCCACTGATCGATGGTCTAGCCGACCGTCTTCGCGCTCAAGGGGTTGCTGTTTTTGGTCCGGGGGCGGCAGGCGCTCAGCTGGAAGGGAGCAAGGCGTTCTCGAAAGAGATGATGGCGCGCTCAGGGGTCCGCACTGCCGCGCATCGTACTTTCACCGAATTCGAACCTGCCCTGGCATATGGCCTTGCGCAGCTAGAACAAGGTGAGGGCCTAGCGGTGAAGGCGAGCGGAAACGCACTTGGAAAGGGCGTCATCCTTTGCCGCACACCAGACGAGCTCCAAGACGCGCTGCACGGGATGATGGTAGAGCGCGTCCTGGGCACTGCCGCCGACGAAGTGGTCATCGAACAGATGCTCCGCGGCTACGAGCTGAGCCTCATGACGTTGGTTGGGGATCACAACATGGTGAGCCTCCCCATCGCCCGCGATTACAAGCGCGCGCTCGATGGAGACCGAGGCCCCAACACCGGCGGAATGGGGACTTTTTCGACTCCAGACTGGCCAGAAGCGGGGGTTCTCGGGCAGGTGGAAGCTGACTTGGTCGCGCCGATGATTGCCCAGCTCCAGCGGGACGGCATCCCGTTTCGGGGCACACTCTTTACTGGGGTGATGATGCAGGATGGCGTGCCCTATTGCCTCGAATACAACGTTCGGTTCGGCGATCCAGAGACCCAGAGCTTCGTGCGTCGCCTAGGGAAGGGGTTCGCAGCGGCGCTCTTGGCGGCTGCCGCGGGCGACCCAATCCCGCCAATTGAAACGCTGGACCATGCAGTCGTCTCGGTGGTGTTGGCTAGCGAGGGTTACCCGGGGGCCTATTCTAAAGGGCATCCGATCCAGATTGGCGACTTGCCAGAAGGGGTGGAGGTTTTTGGAGCCGGGATAGGAGCGCGGGATGGTGGGCTGGTCACGAATGGCGGAAGAGTGCTTGCCGTTTCAGCCGTGGCACCGACACTCGCAGACGCGCGCGCCCGAGCCTATGCGGCTACAGAATCCGTTGACTTCGAGGGAAAAACTCTCCGAACCGATATCGCGGCGAATTAAGAATGGCTCAGCAGGAAATTTCGCCAGCGCACTTGATCAGTGCGGCCAATGGCAAGGATCTTTCCGCCTGATCGCCAAAGGGTCTCTCCGCCCGCCACGATCTCTTTGGCATATAGGCACTGCCAGTCAAACTCGACGAGACCGGATTCCAGCACGATTTGGAGCGGAAGAATGCTGCCGATCTCCATGGATTCAGTGGTCTGCAGGCCAATACCTGCCACAGATACGTCCGTGACTCTGATGGGGCGCTCGTCACCAGGATAAAGGCAGTTGGCGGTGCGGACGAGACCTCGGTAGCGGGCTTCATTGCGCCCGGGATGCCGCGGAATCGCTGGTGGGAGCGAGAGAATACACTGAGTGCCCTCAGCCCCGATGAATTCGCAGGCAAACTGGGACGAGAACTTGAGAGTATTTAACTGGGCCCGGACAAGCGACTTATACATCAGCTCGACGGGGTCCTCGACTTCTAAGATCAGGACACCGTCAGAATCAGGACTGACCCAGCCTTCAAGGGCGGATTGACCACCGAATGGTACTGCTTTTGCACGCGTGTTAAAGAATGGTTGGAGAGCCAAGAGAACACCCAGGGAGAGTCAAGGAGTCAGCTGTTTCACTAATCGGTAGATTTTATTATTTCTTTATACTTTTCTAAATTTTTTGTGAATTGCAGGTGAGGGAGTCAGCGGGTACCCTTCGAAGCGATGATCGAGCGATACACGACGGCCGCAATGACCGCGATCTGGAGCCGCCAGGCAAAGTACGAGCGGTGGCTCGCCGTGGAACTGGCCATTTGCGAGGCATACGCCGAATCCGGAGTGATCCCCGCCGCCGACATG
The DNA here is from genome assembly GCA_022842565.1 of Fimbriimonadaceae bacterium. Taxonomy (GTDB): domain Bacteria; phylum Armatimonadota; class Fimbriimonadia; order Fimbriimonadales; family Fimbriimonadaceae; genus JAFLBD01. The sequence goes on along the minus strand of JALHPH010000047.1, from coordinate 6,696 downwards.
GCCGCTATCCGTGACCATAGCCGATTCACTCTGGAGCGATGCGACGAAATCGAGCAAGAAACTCGCCACGACCTTGTTGCCTTTGTGCGCTGTGTCAGCGAAGAAATCACCAAGGGCGGCGGATTTAAACCGAAGACATCACCCTCGCGCTGGGTTCATTTTGGGGTGACGAGCTACGACTGTATCGACACGGCATTGGCGATGATGATGCGGGATGCATGCACCGTGTTGATCGAATCCACCGACCGACTGATCGCCCAAGTGGTACGGTTGTGGCGCGAATTCGGCCGGACCCCCTGCATCGGTCGCACGCACGGCATCCATGCCGAACCCATCACCTTTGGTCACAAATGCGAGGGCTGGTACCACGAGCTTCAGCGTTCCAAGCTGCGACTGGAGGAGAGCCGCGAAGAGATCGCCGTCGGCAAAGTCAGCGGAGCGGTGGGAATCCATGCTCACGTGGACCGGTCTTTGGAAGCCAGCATCTGCCAGCGCCTCGGGCTAAGGCCTGACCCCAGCAGCACCCAAATCGTCGCCCGAGACCGCCATGCACACTTGATGTCCGTTATGGCAGTGATGGCAGGCAGTTTGGAGCGAATCGCGACCGAGCTGCGCAACCTGCAGCGTACAGAGATCCTGGAAGTCCAAGAGGAATTCGCAGCTGGCCAGACCGGGAGCAGCGCCATGCCGCACAAGCGCAACCCCTGGAACGCCGAAACAGTCTGCGGATTGGCCCGATTGGTGCGCGGCAACGCCCACGCCATGCTGGAGAGCGTGATGACCTGGCATGAGCGCGACCTCACAAACAGCTCACTCGAGCGAATCGTCTTCCCAGACACATTCCAGCTGGTCGATTTCATGACCAACCGAGTGGAGCGTATCTTGCGCGGGCTGACGATTTTGCCCGAGAACATGGCCCGGAACCTCCGGCAAATGGGCGATCTCGTTTTCAGCGAGCATGTGATGGTCAGTCTGATCCGCAAGGGTCTTTCGCGTGAGGATGCCTACAAAGTGGCGCAACGCAACGCCGCGCGGACCTGGGACGGAGAGGACTTCAAGACCTGCATCGAGAACGATCCCGACGTGCTGCGGCTGCTCAATAAAGAGGAGGTCGAAGAAATCTTCGACCTCCAACATCACTTGCGCAACGCACCGGCCGCGCCGAGTTCTTAACCGGCCGAGGGTGGGGTCCAGCCGCCGGTGGTCGGCGGCTGCGGACCGCCGTCAATCGGATTCTGAACGACCGCATTGTTCTGCCAGGACGGGTTGTTCGCCAAGAACAGATAGGCGAAGGCAATCATCGCGACCGGGACCGTGTATAACAAACCAACAAAACATGCACAAACGCCAATGCCCGCGAGCAAGCCCATCACGATGAGGTACCCGCCGGCAGGAAAGGCGAATGGCTTCATGGTCTCAGCGCTCTTTTGAAGCGCCTCAATGGGTCCCAATTTCTCGGCCGAGGCGTACATCGGGGCCATGCATAAGAGACCGTATAGGTAGATGCCAGGCACAATACAGAGCAACAATCCAACGGTGGTGATGAGCGACAGCAGGAAGCTGGTCACCATCAGGCTGCCAAAATTCTGGAAGCCATCGAAGACTCTAAACTGCACAGGACGCCGTTGGATGGCATCGATCCCCATTAGGGTCAGTCCGTTATAGCATCCGAACTGGAGCCCGCTGATCGCAAATGACAATAACAATCCAACCGCAGTCGAAGTGAAGATTGCCGTCGTATTCGTTGGGTCAGCCGATCCTGCAACACTTCCGAAGAAGATCATGTTGTTGACGAGACTTACGGCTTGATTAATGACCGTAGGAAGGATGACGGCGACGGCACCTGCCCCCAAGAAGACGCCGGTGTTCTCCTTCATGCGATTAAACGCCTCGCTAAAAGCGTCAAAAGACACTCCAGGCGGGAAAGGGAACCACGAGCCCTGTTGCTCGCGCGGATAGGGTGAGAAATTTCCGGGATTCATAAGATTAAGCCAATCCTCATTCCGATAGACGCTGACACTTCGAGGACTGCACCATGCAGTTAGCCCAAAGTGCGCTGGAAGAACTTTAGCAAAATTTCCGAACTCTGTGGTAAGCCTTCGTGCGAAAAGTCCGGATAAAGCACATATTCCTTGGGACTGGCCACCTTGTTATAGATCGCAAACTGGGTGCTGGGCGGGCAAGTCGTGTCCATCAGCCCAGTCAACATTTGGAACGGGACCTGAATCCGCGACGCCAGATGCTGGGTATCCACATAGCCCAGCCGCTCGAAGAACGCTCGGTGGTTTTGGTGCAGCGGATCGCGAATCCGAAAATGCAGCCGTATCTCCTCGTAGGCTTCGCGCGCTTGGTCCATTTCCCAAACCCGCTGATAGTCGCTCAGGAACGGGTAAACGCTGGAGACTGAACGCACCAACGGGCACAGCGCCGCGCACACCACTGCGAGCCCGCCGCCCTGGCTAGCCCCAAAGGTCCCCATTCGAACAGGGTCCACGCCCGGCAGCACAGCCCCCACCCTAGCCGCTTGCGCCGCATCCAAGAACGCGGCGCGGAAAAAGAGGTCCTCAGGCGCGCCCTCCACGCCGCGCACGATATGCCCGCGAAGCGTGTTTCCTGGGTGACCGCCGGGGTCTTGACTCTCGCCGCCCTGCCCACGCACATCAGGCGCGAGCACCGCAAACCCCGCTGCGACCCATGGCATCAAAGAAAACCACTCGGCGGCTTTCCAGGCGTAGCCGTGGTGCATCACCAGGAGCGGAACCGGGCCGGTCGCGTGGCGTGGCGAAGCAAACCGCCCATGCAGGGCCGCGCTGCCCACTCCCTGAAACCGTACATGCTGGCACAGCACCATGTCCACCTGAAACTCGGCATCGGTCAGTTCAAAGCTTGTCGGAACGGCGTCGAGTTCGTGCATCGCGCGATCCCAATAGGCGTCAAAGTCGGCGGGCTTGGGGTTTCGACCGGGGTAGGTCAGAAGTTGGTCGAGCGGCAGGTCAATCAACGGCATGCGGGCACCAAGCCGGGGAAAGTGGCGGAGCGAGTAGGATTCGAACCCACGGACTCTTTCGAGTCAACGGTTTTCAAGACCGCCGCATTCAACCACTCTGCCATCGCTCCGCGGGCTTTCCATTGTACACCCTACCAATTCCAGCTAGAATGACCCTGTGAAGTGTCTTGCCATGGTCGGACTGCCCTTGTCGCTCGTAGGTCCAGCAACCGCGCAACCCGTTGAATTCATGGGTGCAAAAGGGATGCGGCTGGTCGGCGAGTACGGCGTGCCGAACCAAGGAGGCGTCCGACCCGCGGTGCTGCTTCTCCCCGGCAGCGGCCCCACCGATCGCGACGGCAATCAGCCCGCCTTTCAGGCCAATCTCCTGAAAGACCTCGCCGCGATCCTCAATGAAGAAGGATTTGTCACGCTCCGTTTCGACAAGCGCGCGGTCGGCCGCCCTAGCTACACCAGCCAGTGGCCCAAGACCGCGGAGGCCATCGGCGAGTTCTTTCGATTCGAGAACTTCGAAGGAGATGTCTTGGCAGCTTATCGCAGACTGCGGTTCCATCCGCGAGTGGACCCCAACAGAGTCCTCATCCTGGGCCACAGCGAGGGCGGCATCCTCGCCATCTCAGTGGCCAAGCGAGCCAAGCCCGCAGGACTCATGCTTCTCGGCACACCCGGACGCAGCATGGGTGACCTGCTCATCGAACAGATTGACGCCGCGATGACCAGGCAAAAGGTCCCCGAGCCGATGGCGACGCAAATCAAGGAGAACAACCGCGCCATCGTAGCCAGCTACCGTAAGGGCGAGGCATACAAGGGCGAGGTCCACCCTGGGCTCCGGGCGCTCTACAATCCCTCTGTCGCGCATTATCTGAAGCGGGCGATCCCACTCGATCCCTCTCATGAATTGCGCGGATTTGCAGGCCCGGTCTATCTCGCGAATGGTGAATCCGACGTCCAAGTGCACCCGGTCCGCGATATGGGACCGCTCCAAAAAGCCGCCTCCCACGCCAAAGCTTTCGTGGCCCCGAGCGCCTCGCACAACTTTAAGCGAGTCGCCGACCCCAACAAGGAACTCGGCATCGCCGGCCCGATCGAACCAGGCTTCGTCAACTCTCTGAGGACCTGGCTCAGGGGACTCTGGAAATGAAAGAGGTCACTTTTGAGCTTAAGTCAGACTTCATTGAGCTCGCCCAACTGCTGAAAGCAGCGGGCGTCACCGATTCAGGCGCCGAGGCCAAGCTCCTCGTGCAAGACGGCGGCGTCTTGGTCAACGGCGAGCCAGAATCGCGCCGTGGCCGAAAACTTCGCCAGGGCGACACCGTCGAGCTCCCCGGCACCGCCAAGATCACGCTCGCCTAGCCAGCCGCGCGGAGCTTCCGAAACTCCTCGACTGCCTTCGCGCTCGGGATCAGACGTATATCGCGGGTTTGGCTGCTGGGAGCGGTGCGCATCAGCCGAAGCATCCGGTCCAGGTAAGTCCCCTTCAAAATCAGTTTGCCCAAGGCGGGCCGCTCCCGGGCGGTCCGCGTCATAAAAGCCTGCGCCTCGCCAAGATCAAAAAAGAACGGAATCGAGCTCTCCGCGCCCTGCACCAGCGTCACATAACCCCCCTTGGTATCCGAAACGTAGAGTAGGGGAACGCCGGTCAGCTCCGTCAGGGCCGGGTCGCTCGGTTTCAGCGCCTCCAGCACCGCCTTCGACTGACCCTCGGGCCCGATCCAAACAAAAGGCGCGGCGGGCGTTTTCAAGAGGTCCGCCAGGGGGAGCCCAAAAAGCCGTGTCGCGTCCATCCCCTTTTGCCGCCGGATGCTCCCCAAAAACAGATTGCCGTCGGTAGGGTCAAAGAACACCGGAATCATCTTCTTGCTGCTGCGCTCGATGCTGATGGGGCTGCCCGAGGGATTGCCCACCACAAACGTTGGCACGCTCGCGAACTTTTCAAGAATCTGGGCCTCCGAAAGCGGGTTTTGGGCACCCACTTGGGCCAGCAAAATGATCGGCAAAAGCATCTTTTCAGATAGACGTTTCAGATCGCGCGATTGGCAAACTCAACTGCAAATGGCAGCCGACCCTGACCAAGGTCCCAAGTCAACGGGCTCAAATAGCGCAGATTCAGCTGCGATTCCGGCATGTGCGGCAGCACCTCGGCCCCCATCGACGCCCAGCAAAAGCCGCTGAACCCGCCAAAGCTCGGCACCAAACCCCAATAAGCTCCACCATGCGAAAACACCGCGCCAAAAGCCGCACGGATTTCCACCAAGGAATAGGGGCAAAAGAGCAAATTGTCGGCCTGAGTCACCACCAAACCGCCCGGAGCCAGCACCCGCTGGCAGTCGCGATAGAACGACTCCGTGAACAGCATCTCGCTGATTTCGCCCTCCTCTTCCTCATAAACGTCGGTGGAATCCAGCACGATCAGGTCGTATTGGTCGCCCGCCGCTTCGGCCACAAACGGAAACGCGTCGGTAACGTGAACATGCACGCGGGGGTCCTCAAAAGCGCCTGCATTCAGAGTCGGCAAGTGCTTCGAGCACGCATCAATCACCATGGGGTCAATCTCCACCATGTCGATGTGCTCCATGTGGGCATGCCGGGCCAGCTCGCGCACCACGCCGCCATCGCCGCCGCCCACCACCAGCGCCCGCTTCGGCTGGCTCAAGCTGTGCATGGGCACCTGCACCAGCGACTCGTGGTAAGCGGCTTCGTCCAGCTGCGTAAACTGGATGTGGCCATCCAAAAGCAGCGCGCGCCCAAAACAGGTCGTCTCCACAATTTCAATGTGCTGAAACTCGGATTGCTCGCTAAAGAGGGTCTCGGTGACCTCCCAGTTCATGGAGAATTTGTCAGACCGAACCGGAAGCGTGAGCGCGCGTGCCATTTCTGCAAGGGTACCCAGGCGGGGGGATGGCTTTTGGTGTGAGTTTTTCGGCGGCGGGGGTCGGAAATTGGGATCAGTTGTGATATGGTGAGGGTGCGGGTGCCGCGCGTTGGGGTGCGTGCCCGGGTAGCGGGTTTTATGTTAAGAAGTAGCTTCGTCTCTCTCGTGTTGGTCGCGGTTGGGCTGCTGGTTGCAACTTCTGCGCACGCGGTGATCCACACTGAAGTGGAACCAAACAATTCTGTGGCAAACGCTCAATACATCTCCAACTTTGAGCCCAACGACGAAATCATCGGTGAGTTATCTCCTGCAGCCAGTGATCGCGATTACTTCAGATTGAACATCGCTCAACAGCCGTTCGCTATCTATCGTACTACTTTGTACGCGGGCGGTCGGGGCCAGCCCTCGGAGTTTTTTTCGGCCGGATTAGTGATGTACCGAAACAACATCCCGATCGACTTTTATGATCGATATAGTTTTGTCGGAGACTATCGGACCCGTTACTACCATTTCGGTAAGTCGATGGAAGTCAATGTTGGTATTGTCACATCTTCGGCTGATTCGAGACTTTGGGGAATGAGCCTACTATACGAAGCCGTCACGCCGACGGATTTGGGGCAGTTTCAGGCGGGGGAGTTCCGGTTTAGGGATGGGGCGCCGTTCAGTGATACAACGTCTATTGCGATCTATGATGCTCAAGGGAACCTGGTACCTGGCAGTAGTTTCACAAACTTCCAATCGTCCCCTTTCGATAGGCGAATTACGCTTAACGCGGGAAGGTACTACATGCCTATATTTTCTTCTGCCCTGGAACCAG
>JALHPH010000046.1 GCA_022842565.1 Fimbriimonadaceae bacterium | reverse complement strand
CGCTTGTAGTTCGCGCTATTGTTTGGCCGCTGGCTCAAAAGCAGCTAATGTTTGGGCGGCAGATGATGCAGCTTCAGCCCCTCATGAAGGAGCTGAAGGATAAGCACACCAAGAACGGTCAGACCGATAACTTGGCTTATCAGCAAGACACGCTCCGGCTCTATAGCGAGTACGGAATCCACCCTGCCAAGGGCTGCCTCCCAGCTCTTGCTCAAATGCCTCTCTTCCTGCTGGTCTTCCAGTTCATGATGCACTACCGATTCGAATTTGAAAAGGGTGTGTTCTTGTGGGTGAACCCAGCTTCCCACGAAATGAGTCCGTTCTTTGCCCCCAACCTCGGCAAAATGGACAACTTGCTCCTGGTGGTGTATGCGCTCTCAATGGTCGCCGCCACTTACCTGCAACCGGTCAGCGACCCCACCAACGTCAAGCAGCAGCGCATGATGGGTGTGGTCGTCGCGATCATCGTTGCCGTTTCGATGTTTTTCTTCCCGTTGCCAAGCGCATTCGTGCTCTACTGGATCTTCCTGAACATGTTCTCGATGCTCCAGAGCTGGATGGCCTACCGCATCCATCTGCCACCGCTTCAGAAGGTGCAAACGGCGCACGGTGGAACCGCACCACGGAGCGGTTTCTTTGCCAAACTGCAAGAAATGCAGGAGCAGCAGCTGCGCATTCAAGCTGAGCAGGAAGCCGAGAAGAAAAAGCAAAAGCCGATGGGGAAAGATGCCCCGGATGTGGACCGCCCCGCGAATGGGCAAGCCTCCGGAAAGCTCTATAACCCACGCAGCAAAAAGAAGGGGAAGAACTAACCAATATCGCCATGGAAACAATGGAAATAACGGTCTCGAATATTGACGAGGCCATCAAAATCGCCGCCGAAAAGTGGGCTGTCGACGCTTCGCAGATCTCCTCGAATGTCATTGAGGAGATTCCCGGGCTGTTTGGCAAGTCGAAGGTCCGAGTCCAACTGACTCTTGGCACGGCCGACAAAGCCGGACCCGACGCCGAGGAAGAGCCCGCCAAGCCGAAAGCCAAGGGCCGACCCAAGAAAGAGAAAGCCGAGGCACCAGCAAAAGAGGAGCCAGCCGCTGCTGCTGCGCCGGAGACCGAATCTGCGGAGGAATCGCGCCACGAGGACGCAGTCGCCACTGATGAGGACGCCGAAAGGGCAATTGCCATGTTAGTTGAGCTCGCTGAACTTGGAGACCTGGAAATGCACGCCAAGCTGCGCGACATGAACGGTCGTTACCTCAACATCGAAATTGATGGTCCGGATACCACCCACATCGTGGGCAAGAACGGCGAGACGCTTAACCAGCTTCAGTACCTTCTGAACGTGATCTACACCCGGCAGGTGGGCAATGGCGTCCGCATCACGCTGGACGCCAACAACTTTCGCGAGCGCCGCGAAGAGAAGCTACGCCAGCTGGCCACCCATGTAGCGCAGCAGGTGCTTGAGCGCAACGAAGAAGCCGTTTTTGACGCGCTCCCCGCCTTCGAGCGCCGCGTGGTGCACAAGGTGTTGAGCGAAATGGATGGGATTACAACCTATAGCGAGGGTGAGGAGCCCAATCGCCGCGTGGTCATCGCCCCGTCGGTTTCGTGAACCTGTTCAAGCCAAAGAAACTAGAAGCCGGTGCCACGATTGCAATCGTGTCGCCGGCTTCTCCCATCACGCCCTCCGTGTTGGAAAACGGTCTGGCCGCGCTGGCAGGCACGGGTTTCCGGTTCAGGGTGATGCCGCATGCCCTGGAGCGGGACGGTTTCTTGGCAGGCTCCGACCGTGCCCGCGCGCTCGATCTCGTCAATGCTTTTGCCGATCCCGAAGTGGACGCTGTCTTGTGCTCGCGAGGCGGCTATGGTTGCCACCGGCTCCTGGACCTGCTCGACTTTGACCAAATGGTGAATTCGGGCAAACCGCTGATCGGGTACAGCGACATCACCGCGATTCATCTGGCCATGCAGCGTCGCGGCGGCATGAGCTACCACGCGCCGATGGTGAGCCATTTTGCCGAGACACAAGAGCCGTGGGTGCTGGAAAACTGGCTCGATCTACTTTCGGGAAGGGCTGCTGTTCATCCGGTCGCACCGCGTTCGAACACGCTGGTCGGTGGCCGCGTGCAAGGTATCTTGCGCGGCGGCTGCCTGAGGCTGGTGTGCGATGCCATCGGCACCCACGAGCCCTGCCTCGGCGAGGGGACGATCCTGATGCTGGAGGACGTGGGCGAAAAACCGCACCGAATCGACGCCATGCTGACCCAACTCCTGAACTGCGGCCTCGCCGACCAAGTCAGCGGGTTTCTGATCGGCGAAATGACTGGCACGAACGAGCTGCAACCCGAAATCGGGGTGATGTGGCAACAGGTGGTGCGCGAACGATTGGGCATGCTCGGCAAGCCAGTCGTCACCGACTTTCCCATCGGTCACATCACATCGCCCCTTTCTATGGCGCTTGGGGCGCGAGTGGAACTCGACGCGGACGCGGGGACTCTGACATACTTAGAGTCGACATGCGCCGAGTAGCCATTGCCTGCACACTTTTTGTCATTGCGCAGCCCGCGCTCGCCCAAAGCTGGGAAAAGCTCATCACTCCGGGGCTCAGCTACCGTATGGAAGTGGATTCGCGCGTGCCAAGGGTGGTTCATTACCTCCGGTGGTCGCCAAAAGCCCCGGGTCTGAGTGCCCGTTCGGAAATTGCCAACATGCGCTTTTTCGGCGGCGAAGGCGTGCGGGCCCGCCAACGGACCAGCGAAATGGCCAAGGCTTCGGGGGCAATCGCGGCTGTGAATGGCGACTTCTTTGGCAGCAGCGGTGAGCCGCTTGGAGCAGTCGTGCGCGATGGCGAATTGCTGAGCAGGCCTTTTGATGGCCGCGCGGTCTTTGGCTGGGGCCCGCAGGTCAGTGCGGTCGGCTACCTCACGTGGGCCGGAAGCTTCGAACTCCCTAACGGTTCGGCTCTCGCCCTCACTGGGTTGAACGAGGACGTGCCCGCCGAAAACGCCGCTGTGCTTTTCACTGACTCCTCGGCCGAAGCGAGAGTGCCTGCGGGCGCTAAGCTGGTTGTACTGCGGCTGGAGCGCACCAACCTTCCGCCCAGCGGAATCCTGCGTACGACGGTCGATTCGATTCAATCCAACATCACGAAGTACCCGTTAGCCGTGGGGTTCGCTGCGATTGCCGTGACGGGCACCAACCAGTCTAGCATCGCCAACCTGAAGCGCGGAGACGCGATTTCCATTTCATCGCGCACCGATGGGCTCGACTGGGCAAAGATCGATAACGTGATTGGCGGCGGCCCTTCGCTGGTCCGGCGCGGAACCATCATGGTGGATTGGGAACGAGCTAAGTTCAGCAAGTCGTTCAATGAGACCCGCCACCCGCGTACTGCCATCGGCCGAACAACCAACGGAGACATCCTTTTTGCGATCGTCGATGGAAGACAGCCGATGAGTGCGGGAGCAACCCTACAAGAAATGGCTCAGATGATGCTGGCCGAGGGCTGCGACGATGCCATCAATCTGGACGGCGGCGGAAGCACGACACTTTCGATCTTTGGGGAAGTGTTGAACCGTCCGAGCGACGGAGCGGAGAGGCCAGTTTCGAACGGAGTGCTTCTCTTCGGTCAGCCGCTGGAAACTTCGGTGGAAGCGCTTGCTATTCAGGGTCCCTCTTCCCTTCCGGCAAAATCGGCTTACGGTTTCCGGCTGATCGGAGCCGATGGGCTGGCTCTGCCAGACCGTGAAGTGCTGTGGTCGGCGATGGGTGCCGGGGGCTGGATTGACCAGAGCGGTGTAGCGCGGACCTTGGATGGCGGCCAAATGGTGATCCGCGCGTACTACCGAGGGCAGACGGTTTCATTAACCGCGACCGTCGTGCCAGAGACGAAGCCTGGGAATCAGGCTAAGTAAGTCGGGGCCCGGCACGGTACCGGGCCTGTTGTGTCTGTTCGCGATCAAACGCGAGGGAGTAAGTCGTCTTAGCCTCGGAGGAGGTTCAGGACCGCTTGCGGTGCTTGGTTCGCCTGTGCGAGCATCGAGATACCGGACTGCTGCAGAATTTGCAACTTGGTGAACTGCGTCATCTCCTGAGCAAGGTCGATGTCGCGGATGCTCGATTCGGTGGCACTCAGGTTCTCCTTCTGAACTCCGAGCGAGCGGACATTCGATTCCAGCACGTTTCGCATGAAGTTACCAATGTTGCCTCGTGCGGTTGAGATGTCCTCGATGGCCTTGTCGATCACCTTCAGGGCGTTGCTGGCGTTCGCAGCGCTGGTGATGTCGATGTTGCTCAGATTCAGGTTGCTCACGGCGCCCTGACCTAGCTCCGTGCTGGCAAAGTTGCCCAGCGAGAGGCCGGTCAGCTGGTCTGCGTTTGCTCCGATCTGGAACTGTGCGCTACCTGCCGTTACTTGGCCCCATGCCGCAGCAGCAGAGGAGAGGTTGCCTGCTTCGGTCAAGCGAATCGTGTTGCCGTAGATGTCGCGAAGGTTCAGACCCGAGCCCGATGCGAAGGAGACCGTCGAAAGGCCGCCGGTTTCGGAGCCGTTCACGTCCACGGTCACGTTGGCGACTGCATCTACGCCCTCGTCCGTTTCATAGCCGGCGCTTCCTCGCAGAACTCCATTGCTGTCCACAAAGTCAACGCGGGCGTCGCTGCCATATTCCAGGCTGGTGAGAACCACGCGGTTTCCACCGGCGTTCCAGCTGGCGGTGACGCCGGTCTGGGCCGAAGTTTGATTGATGCGGGAGACCACGTCCGAGATGGTGTCGCTCGACGAGGTTGTAAAGGTCGCACCATTAATCATGAACGAACCCGCCGTGACGGTGTCGGTCGCAAAAGTGAAGAGTCGGAAGTCCGTGTCACCCTGAGTGGTGGCGCGTTGGGCGGCGGTCGTGACTGCGATTGTCACCGCCGAGTTACCTGTGATGGCTTGAGCATTGAAGACACCGCTGAAGGCCATGCTGGCCACGTTCGCGCTGCTGGTGCTTGCTGCCACCGTTCCAGCCGACCCGTCAAGGATCTTTCGGGTGCCGTAGCTGGTCGTTTGTGCGATGCGCGTCACCGAGTTGATGATGCTATTCAGTTGGTTTTGGTTGGCTTGGCGTTGCGCTTCCGAGAGAGTGGCGCTGTTGCTGCTGGCGATGCTGAGAGATCGAGCGTCGCGGAGTAGCTTGCTGACTTCGTCGAGGGCCGCTTCCGCGGTCTTGGTGTAGTTGACGGCGTCCTGGTTATTGCGCAGAGCCTGGTCAATACCAGCGATCTGAGCACGGAACGATTCGGAGACGATGAGTCCCGCAGGATCGTCTGCTGCGGAGTTGATGCGCAGACCTGTGGCCAAGCGGTTCATCGAAGAACCAAACGACATATTGGTGTCTTGCAGATTCCGCAGGGAACCCATGGCAAGAATATTAGAATTGACGCGAAATACAGACATGTTCTTTTTCCTTCCGTGTGGCAGAGTTGCGGCCTTTCCGTGTGCCCCCGCATTTCTGCGGTCCCTGCCTGTGTAGGTCATTCCAGGTAATCCTATCAGTTCTAACCTAGTAAAATTACCTGTTTAACAAGTAGTGTTACCGGGTTTCGCGATTCCTGGTAGAAAACGGGGGAATTTGAACCTGGCACGGCCCCTTTCGGCGGCAAAAGCGTGGGTCGGGGCATACTGAACGGATGCCGCTGATCGGCCATGTGGGACGACGCAGACCCAGAGCACGCCTTGCCATGGCGATGCTCTACGTGTTGCTGATCCTGGGGGCTGTGACCACGCTGTATCCCTTCCTGCTGATGGTCAGCACCGGCTTCACCGGACCAACTGACCAGAACGAGAACCGCTTGGTCCCGGCCTTCTGGCAAGACGACGCAAAGCTGCAAGAAAAGGTCTGGAACGACAAGTACTCGGCGAATGACAGCCTGGTCGGCTCCATCCGGGCTATGCCCGCCGCTAGCCCGGAGGACCTTGAGACCTACGAACGGTTCCTCATGAACCTTCCGAATGAGCACTGGATGGCCGGGTACCGAACTGCCGCCACCCAAGTAACCGGCAAGCTCCAAATGCGCTACCAAGCCTGGCTGCGGACCCGGTTTGCGAACGTGGACGAGCTGAACCGCACCTATGTGGAAGAAAACGCCGCCTTCCAAACCGTGCCGTTGCCCAACGAAATGCTTGATCGCGGAAGCTGGCAGCCCGAGCGTGCGACCCGCAAATGGCAGGATTGGCTGGAATTCAAGGCCACACTGCCCGCTGACTATCGCATCCCGGTCCGCGCCGAGCGAATGTATCAAGAGCATTGGCGCGTCCAGACGCAGAATGAATTCGTCAAGGTGCCGGCGGCCGTGGCGCGCGGCGCAACCAAGTTTGAGGAACTGCGAGCCGACCCCACCGCGCCCGACTACACCGAGTTTCGAACCAAAATCCTCCCCGAGCGCTATCGCGAAACAACCACCGAGGAGCTTTGGGCCAAAGTCAGCCCGCGCCCGCTGCCTGTGGCAGCTTGGGACGATCAAACCATCAAGAAGAACGAGCGTGAATTCAGAAATGAGTTCAACACGCGCAACTACCGCTACGTGCTCGACTACATTGCGCTGAATGGCCGCGCGCTGTGGAACACCATCTTCTTCTGCCTCCTCATCATCATCACGCAGCTGTTGGTGAACCCCATCGCGGCATATGCGCTCTCGCGCTATCCGGTCAAATCGACGGGAAAGATCCTCATCTTTCTGCTCGCGACGATGGCGTTTCCAGCCGAGGTCGCCATGATTCCGTCGTTCTTGCTGCTCAAGAACCTGGGGCTGCTGAATACCTTCGCGGCTCTGGTGCTGCCCGCCGCAGCAAGCGGCTACATGATCTATCTCTTGAAGGGATTTTTCGACTCCCTGCCGCAAGAGCTTTTCGAAAGCGGACAGATCGACGGCGCGAAGGAGCACACCATGATGCTGAAGATCGCCTTCCCGCTCAGCCGTCCGGTCCTGGGCTATCTAGCGCTGCTCGCCTTCATGGGGGCCTATTCGGCGTTCTTGTACGCGTTCCTCGTCTGCCAAGACCGGAACATGTGGACGCTCATGGTGTTCATCTATCAGCTTCAAAACACGGCGCCAAAGGCGGTAATGATGGCGGCTCTGGCGTTGGCCGCACTCCCCACCCTTGCAGTGTTCCTCGCCTGCCAGCGGGTCATCATGCGCGGCATCGTGCTTCCGGGAGAGCGGTGATGAACGCAGTCCAACTCATAGAAGCCAAAAAAAACGGGATCGAGCACAGCGAGACTGAGATCCAGGCCATCGTGGATGCCGCTGCGGGCGGATCGCTCATGGAGGATTATCAACTCTCGGCGTGGCTCATGGCGGTTTGCTGGCGCGGAATGAGCACGGCTGAGACGAACGCGCTGGCCCTTGCCATGGCCCGATCCGGCGAGCGTGTGGATCTCACTGGACTCCTGAAACCGTGGGTCGATAAGCACTCCACGGGGGGCGTTGGCGACAAAACCACCCTCATTCTGTTGCCACTGCTGGCCGCATGCGGCCTCACCGTGGTGAAAATGAGCGGTCGCGGGCTTGGTATCACGGGCGGGACCATCGACAAGCTCGAAGCGATTCCGGGCTTTCAGACCGCGTTGAGCCTGGAGAACCTGAAAACCCAGGCGGGAGAAATCGGGCTGGCCCTCACCGGGCAAACCCCTCGGCTGGCCCCGGCAGATGGTCGTCTCTATGCGCTGCGCGATGTCACCGCCACCGTGGATTCCATTCCGCTCATCGCCGCGAGCGTGATGAGCAAGAAAATAGCGGGCGGCGCGGAGTTCTTATCGCTCGATCTTAAATGCGGTAGCGGCGCATTCATGAAAAACCTCGTTGAAGCTGAGGCTCTGGCCGCCGCATGCATCAGCATCGGCGAGCACGCCGGGCTGTGCGTGGGTGTCGAGATTACCGACATGGATCAGCCGCTCGGCGAAGCCGTAGGCAACCTTATCGAGGTCCAAGAAGCGGTTCTTTGCTTAATGGGCAGGGGTCCGGAAAGGCTGCGGGAATTTATTGTCGAACTCGCCGCCAGTACTCTGGTGCTCGCCCGGCAAGTTACTTGGCAAGAGGCCGAACAAGAAGCCAGGCGTGCACTGGAATCCGGCGCCGCGCTGGAAAAAGCACGCCAATGGTGGCGCGCTCAAGGAGCGACCCTCACGCCAGAAGAATCGCTCAATCTCCCCTTGGCACCGGTCCAATTCGAAATGAGCCTTCCCGAAGAAGGCTGGATCACTGAACTCAACGCGCGCGTCATCGGCCAGGTTGCGCTGGATTTGGGGGCGGGCCGCAGGGCCAAGTGCGACGCCATCGACCCCACCGTTGGTATCCGGTTGCACGCGTCAGTGAGCGACTATCACGCGCCCAACGAAGTCTGGGCGACCGTCTACGCTCGCACCCAAACCGATGCCGAAAACGCCGCAAAATCCCTAAGCCAGGCCATCCAACTGAGCGAAAACCACCTTCCCCGCCCGCGAACAGTTCTTAAGCGGCTAATGCCGTCATAACGTAATCCAAGTCACAATATGTTTTAAGCATGAAGCGGATTGCCTTGATTACCAGTGGGGGCGATGCGCCCGGGATGAACGCTGCCATTCGGGGCGTTGTGCGGGCGGCCATCGGGCGCGGAGCCGAAGTTTGCGGTTTTTACCACGGCTATCAAGGAATCATCGACAACGAAGTCACGCCGCTTACAAGTAAATCGGTGGGCGGAATCATCACGAAGGGCGGCACGATTCTCCGTACTGCTCGAAGCAAAGAGTTCCGGACCGACGACGGCCGGAAGCGAGCGGTGGATGTTCTGCATGGCAACGGCATAGAGGGCATGGTCGTCATCGGCGGAGACGGCTCGCTCACAGGCGCACTCAAGCTGCATGAGGAATTCGAATTCCCTGTGATGGGCGTTCCGGGGTCCATCGATAACGACATTTCGGGGACGGACTACAGCATCGGTTTTGACACCGCCGTTAACTCTGCACTGGACGCTATCGACCGTGTTCGCGACACAGCCTATTCTCATG
>JALHPH010000045.1 GCA_022842565.1 Fimbriimonadaceae bacterium | reverse complement strand
TTCAGCTCATATTGGGCTCTCAGGTCGAATCGCGGTTCGTTGAAATCAAACAAATCACCGCGAAGCCAAACTCCTGGCGCGATCCGAGATTCTACCCCAACTCCAAGCTGAGAAGCAAAGACCCCGTATCGAAATCTCGTAGAATCATTGAAATCGTAGCCGACCTGCGCGATCAGCTTATTGCTTTCGAACGCGTCCCAGAGGCCAAGCGTGTAACGATTATCGCCGATGGGCAGTGTGCCGGTGATTTCAGCCCGGAATCTGCCGGGTTCCGTTTCGCGTAGCATCGAAACTTCTGTTTCGAACTTTCCGAGGCCCGAGGCGCCAGCTGCACCAGTCGCCAGGCCGCTGATCTTGCCAACAGTGGAGTCAAAGGTCTTCAGGACCCCGCTGAGTTCATCAGCCAGCTTGCTTGCCTTGTCCGCGATCTCGATTGCCTTCTCGCTCAAGGTGATGCCGTTCTTGGTCATCTCTTCGGCGTTCGAGGCGATCCGGGTGCCACTCTCTGTCATCTGCTGGGTGTTCGCTACGATCTGCTTCATGGGGCCTTGCAGCTCTGGGTCGTTCACGGTGCGCCGAAGATCAGCGATGAGGCCCTGACCCTGCTCGATGCTCACGGTCATCTCATCCAGCAGAGCCATTGTTTTCCGCTCGAACTTCCCTTCTGTGGCGATTTTGGCGACGGCGTTGGTGGCCTTACTGACATCGGTCAGCATAGCGCTGGCTTGCAAAAGCGTTTGCCGGAGGGTGCCCTGGTTCTCAGCGGTGACGGTGTCGATCCGCGCCGCGAGCTTTCCGAACTCGTTGATGGTGGTGTTCGAGCTATCCAGCAGCGTGACCAGCTTGTTTCGCATCGTCTGGTCGGAGATCAGCTCACGGGTTGCTTGCAGGGTCTTGTTGAGTTCAGTAAGCGTGGCGCTGGTGTCAGGGATGATGCCCTCGAGGGCGCCCTTGATACGGCCAGGGATCTCTCCCCCGGCGGCAACACGCGTCGCAGTACCCTCGACCGGCGGCACGAGCTCTACGGGCCTGTCACCGAAACCCACCAGCGAGGCGGTTAGGATCGCCTCGGTCCCCTCGGGAATCACGACTTCGGGTCGCACCGACAGCAGCAGCACCGCGCGACCGGCCTGTTCCAGTTTCACCTCGCGTACCGTGCCCACGGCCACGCCGCTCAGCAAGACAGTGGAACCCGCCACGGCTCCACCGGCGTCGGTAAACACTGCGCGGTATGCCGTTGAAGGCGGCTCGAAAAGCGCCCTGCCCAAGAAGGCATAAGAGCCCACGAGCAAAGCGGCAAAAACCATCAGGATCCCGCCCACAACGGATGCGTTTTTCATACGGAGTTCAGTAAGTATGTACGGCTGGCCATGGCCCAAGCGTGTCGCCCAAAAACAAAAGAATCCCCCCGAACCTCTGTTCGGGGGGATTCAGTGTACTGCGCGGGCTTAGATGTTGGGGCAGCGCTCGTCGTCAGAAGTCGGGTGGGACCAGGGTCCGCAGGCCGATTGTCGATTCGGCGCGCCTGGCGGGTAAACCCAGTTGGACCAGAGTCGAGCGTTGTTGTTCTTCCACACCGCCTTCTTGTACTTCACGTGGCTATCCACGAAGAGGATGTTGAGGCCGCCTTGGTGAGGGAACGAGATTCCGGTCCATTGGTTAGGCACCCAGCTGTTGACGCGTGTCGTCGCCGGCACGCCCTGATTGAGCGAAACCATGGCGTCGCCATTCACTTCGCTGTTCGAACCCTCCATGATCATGAAGTTGCTCGAGACATCCTCCCACGAGCTCAGGTTCGGGCTCTGAGTGTTCGGGTTCTCGAAGTCAATCAGGTTTTCGTTGATGCTGTAGCTCGCGTAATAGAAATATCGACCATTGACCGGGGTCATGCCCCAGTTCTGCTGGACCATCTGAGCGGTCCACAGATAGTCCGTGAAGATATTGTCGTCAAGCGGGTGACGCGAGAGGTGCGAAGGACAGGTATAGACACTGTTTTGCGATTGGACGTTCTTCACGAAGCCCGAGCCGACGTACGGTCGCAGGTGGAAGTACCAGTAGTCCTTGCCCCAGTCACTATCCAGTGGCTGCGAGCCATCGGGACGGAGCGCACCAGCGTCAGACATAAATCGATCGTTGTTGTCGCCCAGGTAGAGCATCATGGACATTCCAAGCTGCTTGAGGTTGCTGAGGCACTGGGTCTTCTTGGCTGCCTCGCGGGCTTGCGCCAGGACCGGGAAGAGAATGGCCGCCAAGATGGCGATGATGGCGATGACCACCAAGAGTTCGATCAGCGTGAATGCGCGCCGTGCGTTTCGCATGACTGCAGAGTGTCACTCGCAAATATTAAGAGAACGTTGTCTTTTCGTTAACATTTACTTGAGTGTAAAGAAAGAAGGCCCCCGGTGAAGGGGGCCGTTCTAGAGGAGAGGAGAAGAATAAAGGAAGCAGGAAACCTGCGTCTTCGATCCTAAACCTTCAAACCGATTAGTTGCGCTGGGCAGCCATGCGCGGGCTGGTGGGAGCCACTTCAACCGAAGCTTGGGGCGGTGCGAGCAAGTAAACATTCTCGCCCAGCTCTTCCCATGAGCCTTCGTGTGCATAGTTGACACCGCACATGAAGTCCTTGATCTTGTCACGCAGTGCGTTATCGCACGCGGAGAGATTGAGGACCTGTTGCTCGCCTTTTTTGAGCCCATCAGCAGCCGCGACGGCATCCTGGAAGGATTGCACTTGGCGTCGTACGGTCACCACATAACTGGTGCGCGCATGAAGGCGGAGCGGGGCGGCCTGGCGGGTCTCCTGAACAACGTCCTCTTCGTAAACGTCGTCCTCGTGATCGCGCGACAGCCAAGACTTGAGGCGAGTAAATACGCCTGAACGCTCTTCTTGAAGTTCTAGCTCTTCCATGATGTCTTCTTCAACCCATCCATAGGTCGACCGATTCTAACGTCCGCCAAAGAGTGCAGTGCCCACCCGAATGTGCGTGGATCCTTCCTGGATCGCAATCGCATAATCGCCGCTCATTCCCATGCTGAGAACCTTCCCGGTTCCGTGCACTTCACTCAGTTGGCGGAGTCGCCGAAAGTGAAGACGCATCTCCTCAGCATTTCGATTCGCGGGTCCAATGGTCATCAGCCCTTTGAGTCGAACTGTTGAACATTCTATGACACTTTTCTGAAAGCTGTCAAGGGCCGAGGGCAATATTCCGCTTTTTTGTGGCTCTTCGGCAATGTTTATTTCGATGAGCGCACTAAAGGGCTCTCTGTTTAGGTTCGCGGCGTGCAGTTGAGACTCAGTTTCCAACGAATGCAATAGCTCAACATTTGAAGCAATTTTTTTGAGTTTGTTGCTCTGCAACTTGCCAATAAAGTGCCAACGAATATCGTCAGGCAGGTCTTCGAGCTTCGGTAAAAGCTCTTGGACTCGGCTTTCGCCAAAGTCCCGATGCCCCAGATCATAGAGGATGCGCACGTCTTCCGCTGGGAAAGTCTTACTAACGGCGACGAGGGTGACGTCCTCAGTTGGCCTCCCCGCGACCCCGCAAGCCGCTGCGATACTGGACTGCAATTCGCGAAAGTTCTGCGCCAACTCCTGTGCGCGCGTCATTCTAGTCTAGGCCGGGTGGCCCGGATCGTTCGGCAGGTCCTCGGCCGCGACCAGATTCACTCGCTCCCCGTCCCATTCCGGAAGGGGGTTGCCCATCTCTTTGTTGCGGCGCACCGCTCGGCGCACGGCTTCGGTTACCCGTTGGTGGACCGCGTCTGGGTCCTCAAAATCGACTTCGAGCCATTTCGAGCAGATCTGTGTGTAGAGTTCGGGTTTCTTTGCTTCCACAATTTCCTGCTTTCTTCCCCACGCAATGAGCTGCGGGTCGGCGATACGGGAGTTATCATACAACCTCCAGGTGTCCACCAGCGCCATATAGTTGTTGAAAAACAATCGGAGACCGCGTACAAATCGTCTTCGGATCGTCTCTTCGGGCACATCGTGACCCCCCGTCCGAACCCGGGCGGCCACTCTTTGCACCGCTAGATCATCGCTAGGCAGCCACAAGAAAAGCATGTGAGTTTCGTACCCATCCGCGCGGAGCCTCAGCACTCTTTCTTCCAGCTTTCGGGTGCTCAGGGTTGTCTCTACGGCGAAATCAAGTCGCTTGGCCTGAAGTTGCTCCATTCGCTCAATCAGAATGCGGCCCGCACGGAGGTCTGCAGTCGTACTTGGCTTGCCGCTGATCTCTTGGGCGATCATGTCGGCGTTGATGAACGTGAAGCTCGGCGCGAGCAGCAACTCGGCGCAAGTGGACTTCCCGCTGCCATTCGGGCCCGCCATGATGACCATTTGCGGGCGATCCTCTCTCACGATGCCCATGTGCCCACCACTCGGTCAAGGAGCGCAAAAACGAACACGCTTACTGAGATCCATCCGTTAAATGTAAAGAACGCAAGATTCACCTTACTGAGATCATCGGCACGCACGAAGCTTTGTTCGTACCACAAAAGCGCCGCAGCCAGAGCACAACCGGCGAAAAAGAACCATCCCGCGTCAAAAAGCACGCCCGCCGTGACCAGGCAAGCCACGCTGACGACGTGCGAGACGCGGCTGATCGCGAGTGCTCGTTTGCGCCCAAACTTCGAGGGGATCGAATGAAGCCCCTCGCCTCGATCGAATTCATCGTCTTGCAGCGCGTATATGATGTCGAATCCTGCCGTCCAAAACGTAATCGCGATCGTCATTAGCACGATGCCCGGATGCAGCGCTCCCGTCACCGCCAGGTACGCCGCCGCTGGTGCGATCCCCAAGCTAAAACCCAGAATATAGTGGCAGAGCCATGTGAACCGCTTGCTGAGGCTATAACCGAGCGTGAAGAGTAGCGCCACCGGGCTGAGCACCAGTGCCAGCGGATTGAGTTGCCAGGCTGCGACTAAGAAAAGCGCGATGCTTCCGTACAAATAGGCGTTCGCGGTTCGTAGCGAAAGAAGCCCTGCGGGGAGCGCGCGCATGGAGGTCCGCGGGTTTTTGGCGTCAATGCTGCGATCCGCAATGCGATTAAACGCCATGGCCGCGCTACGGCATGTGACCATCGCCACCACGATCCAAAACATCTGGAGCGGAGTCGGCCAGAGCTGGCCGGATGCAACGCTCGCCCCCCACATGGCCCCGATAAGCGCAAATGGAAGCGCGAAGATCGAATGCTCGATCTTGATCATTTCCAGATACACTCGCAAACTGCGCAGCCCGCGTGCTTCGGTCACGGCCATCTGGTGCATTCTACGAGGCCTCGCGGCTTGCGTGCTAGCAGAAAGCTATGGCGGTCGACCACTTTTACTTCCACCCGCTCACCGAGGAGTACGAATTCGGGCCCAAGCACCCCCTGCGGCCCGAAAGACTTCGCCGCACCAGACGCCTGCTTTCTGAACTTGGTGTTGCCTTGATTCAGCCCGAAGAAGCACTACTTTCAAAGATTCAAAAAGTACACAGCGAGGACTATATTGAGGTCGTCAGGACGCCTTCGAAATTCGGTTGGGAGCGTCTTGCCAAGCATGGATTGGGTTCGGGAGACTGTCCGGTTTTCCCGCGCATGTTCGAGAGCACGCTTGCCTACTGCAGCTGCGCCATCGCCGCCGCGAAAGCCGTGGTGACGGGCGCACCGCGCGGCTATAACATCGCCGGGGGGCTGCATCATGCCTTCCGAAGCCGCGCAGCTGGGTTTTGCATCTTCAACGACCCAGCACTCGCCATTAACGAGCTGCTTGCGCGCTGGGACCGCGTGGCTTATGTGGATATCGACGTACACCACGGCGACGGCGTGCAGAAGATCTTTGAGGACGACCCGCGAGTCCTTTGCTGCAGCATCCACCAGGATGGCCGCACCCTCTTCCCGGGCACCGGCAGCCCCGCAGAGACCGGCCCGCTCTTCAACGGCATCAACGTCATCTGCCCGCCCGAGACAGGCGCGGCGGCCTGGCTCTACGGTTTTCGTGAGGGCATCCTCCCCGCGCTGGAGCGATTCCAGCCGCAGGCGCTCGTGATTCAGCACGGCACCGATTCGCACTTTGACGATCCGCTCGCCCGGGTCCGGAATACGGTTCAATCGTGGCTCGCTGCTGTGAGTGATCTGCGCCGAATGGACCTCCCGAAAGTGATTCTGGGCGGCGGCGGTTACCGTCTGGAGTGCGTCCCGCGCATGTGGGTTGCGGCAATTCTCACCCACGAGGGCCTCAAAGTACCAGAGTTTTTGCCGGAAACTCTGGGCCAAGAATGGGGCACGCCGACCTTTCTGGATCGCGAAAATCCGTACGATCCGAATGTGGGGCAACGCGAAATTGAATCAGTTGTGAACTATCTTCGCGAGTTCGTCCATCCAAAAGTAGCCTAACCATATCCTGGGACCATGCAAACATTTGCGGACTCCCGACCCGTACTGGTTCAAAAGGCTTGCTTGGCTCGTCTGCAGACCGTTCAGAAGTAAAATGAACGCGCTTTCTTTGTGGCTTGAATGAATATTGCGATCATTGGCTTGGGGTTAATAGGGGGATCGATCGCACGTGGACTTGCGGAATCCGGCTTTGCTGCTTGCATTTATGGCGAGGACACGGATGAGTTAATCCTTGATCTGGCGCTGGAACGCAGGGTCATTCAGGGCCGCTTAAACGCCGCCCTACATGGTCCCGAAATCCATCTTTGGATCTTCGCCGTTCCTCCACAAGCGCTCCGCGGGACGTTCGAACTGTTCGGGCCATACATTAACGCCGAGAGCGTTATCACCGACACGCTGAGCGTGAAGAAAACAGTCTATGACGAGGTACCGGAGCAGTTTCGCGCCCGGTTTGTGGGCGGCCACCCCATGGCGGGTCGGCGTGAAATCGGCTTGCCAGCCAGTCGGCCCGACCTCTTCGTTGGCATGCCCTGGATTCTTTGCCCCGATGGCGCGGACGAGGATGCGCGCCGGCGAGTGACGCAATTTGTGCATGCGCTGGATGCCCTTCCGGTCGAGATGTCACCGCAGGCGCACGACGCCCATGTGGCGCTGCTCTCGCACCTGCCGCATGCCATCGCGAATTTGCTCGTCGGTCTTTCGCAATCGCTTCCCCACCCCGAAGTCGCTGGCCCATCCTGGCGCGATGCCACCCGAGTCGCCGGGAGCCACCCAGAGCTTTGGCAACAAATCCTCTGCCTGAACAAGCAAGAGGTCATCAGTTCTTTGCGCACGCTGCAGGGTGAAATTGATCATCTGGTGGACCGCTTGGAAAACGGGGAGAGCGAGCACGTGAAGAACTTGATCGAGGGCCGCCCCTGGAAGCCGTGAGGATTACCAAGAGCGCAGGGCTTGTTGGTGCATTGCGCGTTCCAGGCGACAAAAGCCTGACCCACCGTGCCCTGATGTTGGCGGCGATGGCCAAAGGCCCTAGCGTCATTCTCGACCCTCTGCTAGGTGAGGATTGCCTATGCACGATGCGCTGCCTTGCGTGGCTTGGCGTCGGTTTTGAACAATCTGAAGCGAAGATCTTGGTTTCACCAAGCGGAGATTGGAAGCAGCCTGCGGCGGTTCTTGATTGCGGAAACTCGGGTACGACAATGCGGCTCTTGGCGGGTTGCCTGGCTGGACGCCCGCTTGATGTAACCCTCGATGGTGATGCCTCGCTGCGCAAACGCCCGATGGGCCGTGTGGCGCTCCCGCTGCGGCAAATGGGTGCGCAACTTGAGGGCGACACGGCTCCCCTTCGCATCAAGGGCGCGGAGCTCACCGCCATTGATTACAACTCGCCGGTGGCAAGCGCCCAGGTCAAAAGCGCAATCCTCCTGGCTGGGTTATGCGCGGCAGGGGAGACCAGTGTGACGGAACCTAGCCTGAGCCGGGACCACACCGAGCGGATGCTCACCGCGCTCGGAGTGCCCTTGCGCAGCGACGGGCTCCGGGTCACAATCAGCCGAACCGACGCGTGGGATGGATTCCAGTTCAGCGTGCCGGGCGACATCAGCAGCGCCGCATTCTTTGCCGTCGCGGCGGCGATGGTGCCGGGCAGCCGGATTGAGCTGCAGCACGTTGGTTTGAACCCAACTCGGACCGGGCTGCTCGATGTTTTGCAGCAAGCCGGTGCCGACTTCAGCGTGGCTGAGAATGAATCGGAACTGAACGAGCCGCTCGGCAGCATCACTTGCGCATTTCGATCTGCCCTCAAGCCCTTTCTGATTGAGGGCAATCTCGTGCCGAGGCTGATCGACGAAATCCCGGTCCTAGCGGTGCTCGCCACCCAGTGCCACGGCACCACCATCATCCGCGATGCGCGCGAACTCAGGGTGAAGGAAAGCGACCGTATTGCGCTGGTCACTTCCGGATTGCGGGCGATGGGCGCAAGCGTCGAGGCGACCGAAGACGGCTTGATCATTGAGGGTCCGACGACGCTAACAGGCGCGGCCATCGATGCACAGCTCGATCACCGCATCGCGATGGCCTTCGCTGTCGCTGGCCTCATCGGAGTGGGCACCACCGTTCTGAGCGGTACCGAGGCGGTTCAGACCAGCTTCCCCGGGTTCTTTCAAGAGCTCGACCGCCTTCAGCGGGTGTAATAGCTCGCAATGGAGCGCTTTCAATTCCTCGACATCAGCCAGCTGGACGGTAGCGCCCTTGCTGGTCTGCAGGTCGCGGTGCTGGGTTACGGCAATCAGGGCCGCACCCATGCCCTCAATCTACGTGACTCCGGCCTTGATGTCATCGTGGGTCAGCGCGATGGCAAGGGCTACGAGCTTGCCATAGAAGATGGCTTTACCCCCCAGCCGCTGGAACAGGCCACAGCCGCGGCGGATGTCCTTATGCTCGCGCTCCCCGATGTGGCGCTCGGAGAAATTTTCACCAGAAGTATCAAGGATTTCCTGAGGCCCGAGCAGACGCTGCTGCTTGCTCATGGCTTCGCGGCGGTGTACGGCCTCATCAAACCACCTGAGGGGGTGGACCTGGCCCTGGTGGCCCCAAAGGGCGCCGGAGCCGGCATCCGCGCGCTGTATCAGCAAGGCCAGGGCGTTCCGGCCCTGTTGGCGGTCCACCAGGACGCTACTGGCC
>JALHPH010000044.1 GCA_022842565.1 Fimbriimonadaceae bacterium | reverse complement strand
CGTGTGCTCTTCCGATCTCCCGAAGAGCCCAACCCACAGGCACCCGCCCACCAGGGCTGCGCCGAAAAACTCGCGCATCGGCAAGAGGGTGGCTCCAGCGACGGTTGGGACAAAACACCGTACAAACGGCACAAAGTAGCTCACCGCGACCGCTTTCGGGCCATGTCTCTCGAAGAAAGCATCCAGCCGAGCTTGCATTTTCGCGTAGCGCGGCTTGGCCAGCAGCGGTCCGCCTACACCCCGCCCGATCGCATAGCCCACAAACGCACCGCCAACGGCCCCCACGGCCAGTGTCAACAGGAGCGCTTCGAGCGCAACCACGCCCGAGGACCGCGCAAACAGCCCGCACGCAAAAACGAGTGGATTCCCAGGGACCACGACCCCAACCGGGTTGGCCGTCTGGATGAACACCGCCAGAAACAGACCCAAATAGGCCCACGGGCCGAACTGCGTGAACGCCTGCTGCAGCGCACTCTGAAAGTCTAGCCCTGGCATATTGCTTCTTTCTACGGTACCTTGGGGCCGTGTGGTGGGTCGTTTTAGCTGTTTATGGTTGGTTTGCGTTCGTGGCGCTCACCAATTTCGCGATTCGCCGGGCGACGCCGCGCCACACGGTCGCTTGGGACCCCGCGATCCTGATCCCGGCGCGCAATGAAGCCGAGAACCTTGCCGAACTGTTGCCCCTGCTGCAAGGGCAAGGGGTCCGGGTGTATGTGTACGACGATGGTTCCATCGACGGCACCGCCGAGGTCGCTGCGCGCCACGGAGCGACTGTCCTGCGCGGCGCCGAGCAACTGCCCGAGCGCTGGGTCGGCAAAAACTACGCTTGCCACCAGCTTGCCAAAGCGGCGCTGGAGGACCACTCCGGCGACTGGATGCTCTTTCTGGATGCCGATACCCGCCCAGGGCCACAGTTCATCAGCAGCCTGGGCGCGGTCATGGCCAAAAGCCGGAAAACGGCGCTGACCGGCATGCCGCGCCTCCTTCCCGGGGCGGGAATCGAGCCGCTTTATATGAGCTGGGTGGTGTGGATCATTGCCGCGACCAACCCATTCGGTCTCGTGCGGCTCACCGGCTGGGGGCACAACATGTTCATGAACGGGCAGCTCATCGGCATGAAAAAATCGACCTACTTCGACCTGATGCCGCACGAGCAGCTGAAGGGCGAGGTGCTGGAAGACGTCAAGATGGGCCGCTTGCTGGCTAAGCACGACATCGGGGTCGAGATTGTCGATGTCTCGGGCGTTTTCGGCACGCGGATGTATCGCACCTTCCGCGAAGCGCTTGATGGCATGAGCAAGAACAGCGCTGATATCGCCGGAAGCGCGATCGGCACTATCGGCCTGGCGGCTTTCTTGGTTTTGGCAGGATGGGCTTGGGTGGCCGCTGGGCTTTGGGGTTATGGCCTGCTGATGGTCTCGTCGCTCGCCATCAACCGGGCCGCACGACAGCCGCTATGGGTTGCGCCGCTGCTGCCCATCGCCCTGGTGCTCGGCGCGTTTACTTGCCTGCGGGCCCTGGCGTGGAAGCGTCAGGGCCGCAGACTGTGGAAGGGCCGCAACTACGTTTAGTTCACGTAAACGCGGTACTTGTAGGTCAGCTTTGCGGTCTCGCCCGGCTTCAGAGTCGGCGACCACTCGATCATCGAATTGGCGTTGATCTGGTTCAGCCCGCTGGCGCTCTTGGTGGCTTTGCCCGCGCTCGTTTCCACCACTTCGCCGGTCATTCGCTTGCGAATCCGCATCGGCACCGCCTCCGACTTCATGTTCTTCACCTCAATGGTGCCGCGCACGGTGACCAGATCCCACACCGCATTGTCGGCGCGGCGCAGGGCTTGTCGCTCCCGCGCGATCTCTTCTTCCAGAATCTCGCTGCGGATATCTAGAGCAGACGACACCGCGACCAGAGCCTCTTGGCCTTTGGCGGTGTAGCGCAGCTCGTCCTGCCCCACCATCTGGCCATCAGAGACCATAAGCGCCGAAGCGCTTGTCAGGGGCTTATCGCCGTTGTTGGTGAACCGCAAGGTTCGCACAGCGGTTTGGACTCCCTCGCGCTGGCCGTCGTAATACTCGACGGTGTACAGATAGTCATAGGCGTGCTCCTGGCTGAAGAGCACATAGTAGCCCCGTTCGCCTGCCTTTAGCTGAACGTCCTTCAGCGAATAGAAGTAAAGGTCGCCGATCGTCTCGCCTTCGCCGCCGGTCTCGAAGGCCGACTCCATTCCCTCGGCCTTCATCATGGACGCATCGCTCGCCACGTTCTGCATCCCGGCGCGCCCAGGGGTACCGCCGCCGCCGCCAAAACCACCCGTGCCCGCAGCCATCGCCATCTCGGTAAACGGGTCGATGGAGCCCAGGTAGCGGATGTTGGGAGATCCGGTCACAAATCGCAGCGTCGCGCCCTTCAGATCGGCGAGGTTATTGACCACCGTGCACCGTAGCACGAGCTTCATCTTCTTGGGGTCGGTCACGTCGATGAAATAGTGCGGGGTCCAGCTAAGGCCGGGCTCAATGCCGTAGAGCATCGCGTTCCCAGCACCACGGGCGTTGATCTCAATCACGCGCTGCGAGGTCGTGAAAGTGCGCTCAAGGACGGCTTCGTCGGTCACTGTAGCTCGTATGATATCGGCCACGGCTGCGGTCACGGTCGCGCCTTTCTCATCGCGGATGAGGAGGAATGACTCGGTGATGTTCTTCAGCACGCCGCGCAGAGTGAAAACCGCGTTCTGGCCAGGATTGCGCAGTTCCAGTTCAACTTTCTTCCCAATGTTCATCACGAGGAACTGCACTAGGCTGCCAGCTGTCGCTTTCCCCTCGACGGGCTCTAGTTTGTTCACCGCGCTGGTGATGGTGACGCCGGAGGTGGCGGTGAGCCACAAGCTGCCATAGGTCACTTGGGGCAGGCTGGTGATGCGGGTCTTTCCGCTGGAATCTAGTTTGATTTCGCGGGTTACGAAGGCGTAACCGTTCTTGAACAGGGCAGCCTCTCGCACTTGTGTGGGAGTGGCATCGGCGGGAGCAGCAGTAAGCATTGCAAGTAGCAGTGGATGGAACATAGGAGTTTCCTTATCATCCGTATGGACGTGCGGTTGTTTCATGGCGTTTCGCGGCTAACCATGTGCGTGAAACTTGCCTGGCGGCGAGCCGTCCCACTCTTATGAAAGCGAGTATCGCTCTGGCCGCCCTTTGTTTGGCGAGCGCATCCTTTGGAATTGCGCAAAGCGGCATGATTCGCACTGGCAGCCCCGGAACGGTGCAATGGCGAACTTACATGCAAGGCGAACGCACGCTGATCAAGGGATTCGAGACCCATGTGGTCTTCAACGAAGGCGCTTGGCAGAAGCTGTGGCAGCGAATGACCGGGCGCGATCCCAGCACCGCCGCCCGAGATATTGATTGGAATAAGGATGTGCTCGTCGTCATCTGCCTTGGCCAACGCAACACAGGTGGTTACCGCGTGGCTGTGCAGGGCATGACCCAAAAAGATGCCAGTACCATCCTGGTGAAGTTTTATGAAACCGCGCCCGCGCCGGGGACCGTGGTCCCCGAGGCGCTCACCCAGCCGTACGTGATCGCCAAGGTCCAGCGTCCGGTGGGAGTATTCCAATTCGAAAAAGTGCAGGGCCCGACGGTGGGAACTTGGCCAAAAATCACCCCGCCGCTCAATGATGACTGGAACAACACCGACACCATCCCGTTGCGCTGGAGCTTGCTAAGCACCGGAATGCTGGCCCAAGCGCCTGCCCGCCAAACAGCAGTGTTGGACGACGCATCCGAATACGAGCGCTATGTGACCGGCGTTCTGGGGGGCAGCGCGCCGCGGGATCGCATCAACTGGTCCGAGGAGATCGTGCTCGCCATGCATGGCGAGGTCTCGACGGGAGCGACCACGGAGGTCGTGGTGTCGCGCGTGATGCTCGACCGACGAGGCACGGTGGCGGTGTTCTGGACAGTCGACCGCGATGACGCGCCAAGCCGAGAGCGCGGGAGCCCCTACACGCTCATCCGCGTGCCTCGGTACAGCACCGCGCCATTGTTCTTCCGCGCCCGCTGAGCTTAGGAACCGTCGAGCACTGTGTCGAGCAAGCTCGGCTCGGCCACGCGCTCGATGTGGACCTTGAGAATACGCCGACCGTCTGTCTCCACCACTCTGAAGCGATAGCCGTGGTGCTCCATCTCGGTGCCGGCGTCGAGCTGACGCCCGTGTAAGCCGAAGAGGTACCCACCGATCGTGTCGAACTCTTCGGAGTGGAAACCGCTCCCGATCTCTTCGTTCAGATCGTATAGATTCGTTCGTCCCTCGACGACCCAGCCCTGCCCCTCGGCGTGGATGGCGTCCACCTCATCGTCGTATTCATCAACGATGTCGCCCACGAGTTCTTCGACGATGTCCTCGACGGTCACCACGCCAGCGGTTCCACCGAATTCGTCCTGAACGATGGCCATTTGGGTACGGGCTTGCCGCATCTCGCGGAGCAAATCGTGCAGGTTCTTGTTCTCGGGAACAAAGAGCGCGGGCCGGACGATGGTGCGCAGGTTCAGCGGCTGATGCGGGTTGCGGAGAGCTCCGATCAAGTCCTTCACGTGGACGATGCCGATGATCTGGTCGTCGGAGACTTCGTAAAGCGGGATGCGGCTGTGTCCAGATTCCTGCATGAGCTGCAGCAGCTTGTCTGCTTGGATATCATCCGGGGCTGCGTCCATATCCACGCGCGGGGTCATGACTTCGCGTGCGACCGTGTCTCCAAACTCAAAGACCGAGTGAAGGAGGTCCTTCTCGCTCTCTTCGATCATGCCGCTCTCTTGAGCTGTGTCCACCAAGCTGCGTATCTCCTCTTCAGCTTCGCGCGGCAGCATGAAGCTGGCTTTTGCACCGAAGCGGTTGGCAATCACGTTCGCGATACTCGAAAGAAGGATGATGAACGGCCCGAACAGGATGCGAACGACGCGCACGTAGCGGTAGGTGAGGCTGACGGCGCGAAGAGGGTTCAGTGCGGCCAGAGACTTTGGAATCAGGATTCCGAAAACGAGGTTCAGCGCGGCGACCGGAAGCGTGATGAGCACTCCTGCTGCGAACACCAGTCCCCAGGTGTCCGGGAGGCCCTGGCGTGTCGCGAAAGCATGAGCCAAAGCGGGTGCGGGCAAGAAGCTGAGGGCCATTTGCCAGCCCATCATGGTTTGGGTGCCGAGGGTGCAGGCTGCCACGTAGTGCGAACGATCCTGCAGTAATGCTTGGATCTTGGGCGCGTCCTTTTCGCTGGCTGCGCGCAAGTGGCCGGATTTGAGAAGCTCGATCGCGGAATCAGCTGCGACGAAGAGGCCGTTCAGCGCAATGGTCACCAGAATCAGCAGGCTTGTCTGCCAGGCATAGTACGGTATCTCGGTCGGAAGAGCCGCACCAATGGTGGGGCTGCTCGCGAGAGCCAACACAGGCAGGGCCAAGATCACCACCATCAAGAGCGAAGCAATGCGAGTGCTTCCGTCGTTGGCGGCTTGTCCGGGGCGCCGCGATTGCGGCTTACGTTCTGGGGGTTCTGATTTCATTTTCTATTTCGGCATGAGTCCAAACATGATGAGAGAGAGCACCAAACCAACAGTGCCTCCCAGCACGAGTTCCGACACACTATGGATTTTGGCTTCCCAGCGGCTTTGCGCGATGATAAACGCTAAAATGAGTGCGAGCGCGGTGACCAGCGGGGTCTCAGAAAGAAAAAGTACAGCGCCGGCGAAGAAGAAGCCGAACGCCGCATGACCGCTCACCAAGCCGCCCTTGAGGATGGTTCCGCGCTTGCCCAGACCCTTGCCAATCACGATGATGACTAACAGCGTGACGCAGCCCAGAATGAGCCGCCCCACGAACGGAATGCCCGGTTGCTCGGCCAGTAGGTTGAGCCGGATGCGCTCCCAGGCCTCGTCGCCGATCGCGATGAGTGCGCCCACGGTCACGGCCATCATGGTGGTCACCAGCACTGCGCCTGCAGCGATGTCTTTGGCAAACTTTGCCAGCGGGTGGTAGTTAGGACTGACGAGGTCCACTGTGGCCTCAATCGCGCTGTTGAACATCTCGGCCACTAGCACGAAGTTGATCATGAACAGAAGGATCAGGATCTCGCGGGTGCGAAGGTTCAAAAGCAGCGCAACCACAACGATGGCGAGCGTCACATAAAGGTGGATGCGCATGTGCCGCTGGGTGCGGAAGGTATACACCACGCCATCGAGCGCCACGCGAAACGGACGGAGAATATCTTTCCCTTTGCGGACGATCATGAAGGAGTGACCTCGTGGGTGGACCAGCGTCCATCCCAAGGCAGGTTGAGCTCCGCGGCAATTGCGCCCATTTCGACCATCATCTTACGATATTCCTCTTCGGTTTGGTCATCCCACCCCGCCAGATGGAGCGCGCCGTGGATGGCGAGGATCTCCGTTTCGTGCTGAAGCAAATGCCCGTGCGACTCTGCTTGCCGCTGAGCAGTGTCCAGAGAGATCACAATGTCGCCGATGGGCGCCATGGGGAGATCAGGACCCACAAAGGTGAGAAC
The DNA here is from genome assembly GCA_022842565.1 of Fimbriimonadaceae bacterium. Lineage (GTDB taxonomy): Bacteria > Armatimonadota > Fimbriimonadia > Fimbriimonadales > Fimbriimonadaceae > JAFLBD01. The sequence continues at coordinate 2,681 of JALHPH010000044.1, read as the reverse complement.
GTCCGTGGTGGCATCGACCTGACGGTAGTTCAGGTTCAGTTCGTGCATAGCCTCGTCCGTGGTCAGCAAGACAGAGACCTCGCCGGGCCGGACCGATTGGCGCAGAAGGGTATGGGCCACTGCATTACTCACCTGTCGCGCGTTCACGCGTCGCTTCGAGTTCCTTGAGATCGAGATGCGGTGCGGTACTCTGGGCATGCTCCAGTTCCTCCGGATAGGCGATGCGCTCATGGCGCAGTGCGTTCAGCGTCCGCAGGAATGCCCTGCGGATCACTTGCAGCTCTTTGAAGGTGAGGTCGCTTTCGTCGAGCTGCCCATCGGAGCGACGGTCCTCGATGATGCGGTTGACGGCGATTTCTAAGTCCTCAGTTTGCCCGCGCGGGATCACGCGGCTCATGGCCTCCACCGAATCGGCGAGCAGAAGGATCGCCAACTCTTTGGTTTGCGGCTTCGGGCCCGCGTAGCGAAACTCCGCTTCAAGCGAAGGGCTGGGCTCCAATTGCTCCTGCTCCTGGAGCTTTCGGTAGAAGAATCCCATCAGGCCTGTGCCGTGGTGTTGCTGAATGCCGTCGATGAGAATGCGCGGGAGCTTGTGGCTGCGGGCCGAATCGACGCCATCGACCACGTGCTGCGCGATGATCTTGGCGCTGAGGCGTGGCGGCAGGTGGTCATGCACGTTCTCGTTTTGCTGGTTCTCGATGAAGTGCGATGGCCGGGTGAGCTTGCCAATATCGTGGAAATAGGCGAGGGCGCGGCAAAGGGTGGGGTTGGCGCCGATATCGCGGGCCGCGCTTTCGGCCAAGTTGCCCACCATCACCGAGTGCGCATAGGTGCCGGGAGCGCGCAGAACGAGTTCGCGCAGGAGGGGATGGTCGGGCGAGCAGAGCTCCAGCAACGACCAGTCGCTAATGATATTGAAAAACCGCTCAATGACGGCGATGGACATCCAGAATATGCTGCACGCGATGACGGCCGCAAGCGCAGCCCAGGTTGCGCTCGCGACCACCGGCATCACGCTGCTGACTTGGGTAGCCGTCGCGCCGCAGGCGATGATGGCGTTCGTTCCGCCGACGATGGCGATGGCGCGTAGAAGATCGTTGCGCCGCTTGAGCGGATTCACCGCGTGGCATGCAATAGCGCCGCCCAGCCAGCTGACGGCAAGCGTGCCGATTGGGAGCGCACCGCTCACACCCAGCAGGAAGCAGGTAACAGTCAGCACAAACATCGAAACCGATGGGCCGACGAGGGCCGAAACCAGCATCGCTTGCGCCAAAAGCGGGACCGTCAGCAGGAAGCCCGTGCCCATTGCGTCGCTGAGATTAAAGGTCTTGCTGAGGGTTTGGACGCCCGCCATTCCTGCCAGCGCGCCCACCAGAGATAGCCGTCCAGCGGTGCCTGGTTCGGTGGTTTTGAGCGGGGTGTGCAGCAGGTGGAAGTGCGTCAGCACCACCGCCACGAGGCTCAATAGGCCCACGCCCACCACGGTGAGCAGCGAGGGCATCTGCGGCGAGTGCACCAACGCCAGGGCCGTGGCTGCGGCAGCGCCAAAGAGCGCGGTAGCCGTCGGCGTGAGGGCTTCTCGGAAAATAAGAGACTTGCGCAAGCCTGACTTACCGGAATCCGTCATAGGGGCTTTGGTGCGAGGGGGTGGATTTCCGCGAGCGCGGAATAAAAGAGGAAGGGCGCAGACTCTTAGTTGCGCCCGACTCGACGGCGGCTTGCGCGGCGTCGTTTCTCGCTGGGTTTCTCGTAGTGAGCGTGCTCTTTCAGTTCGCGAAGAACGCCGCTGCCTTGTACTTTCTGGTTAAATCGCTTGAGGGCGCTGTCAATACTCTCGCCCGGGTGTACTGTCACTTGAATCAATAGAATTGTCCTCCAGGTTAAATAATACCTGATTGAGCGTAGAACTCAAGAGCTGATGTCGCAAAAACCGAACACCACCGCCGATATGGACTCCCAAATGCTGGGGGGATGTTCGGTTTTCGTCGCCTCTTCGCTCATCACTTACGGCCTGGCGGTCTGGCCCTTTTTCGTGATGCAACCACTTTGGGAGTCGCATCCCTTGCTGACGGCGACCGGTCTCGCCGCCGCCGGGACCACGATCTTTACGCTTATCATTGGCAAGCGCGCGGTGATGGCTGGGGGATTCGGGAATCTGGCGGGCGTGGCCTCGGCGGGAGTTTTTGTCTATCTGACCCTGAATCACGTGGTCCCGTTGGATGCGATGCAAAAGCAAACCATCACCCAGTGGGATCCCAGCGTCGGATACATCATCCCAATCCTCTGGTTTGTGTTAACGCTTCTCATCGTCCTCGTTCAATTGATGCGGTCCAAGGCCTAAGATCCCGCCTCGCTTCAGCCGACAATGCAAGTACATCCACGGATTCCGGAGAGACTTGATTTGACGCAGGGCGCTTTTGTAGACCAGTACCGGCGAACGGCCACTCACACGGCTTCGCCTCTTCAGCTCATCATCATGCTTTATGATGGAGCGCTGCGATTCATTGCTGCGGCCGAAGTTGCCATGGCCAACAACGATCGCTATGGCCAAAACGAGAACATCCAACGCGCTCAGCGCATTCTGAGTGAACTTACAGCCTCGCTCGACATGCAACAAGGCGGCGAGATCGCACTCAATCTCTTCACGCTGTACGGTTATGCCTACGAGCAGCTGGTCCAGG
>JALHPH010000043.1 GCA_022842565.1 Fimbriimonadaceae bacterium | reverse complement strand
CTGCGGCCGACGTGCCTTTGCAGATCTTGACAATGCGCCTCAGTTCTTCGCTGGTCGCCGAAGGAATCGCGATCAGGATTTCATCGACCTGAGCGCTTTCCACGATGCGCGGAATGTCATTGACCGCCCCAAGCACGCGCACGCCTGAAATGATGAGCGAGCGTTTTTCGGGGGAATCGTCCACGAAGCCGGTGATGCTCGAATCGGTGTCGCGGCGCTTCTGGATTTCGCGTGCGACCACCTCGCCTGCGTCGCCCGCGCCAACGATGAGTGTGCGCCTGCGACGGCCCGAAACAGGCATCAGCTGGAACGGAACTTGACGCCAGCTATAAAGCCGCATCCCGATCCGCACCGCGAGCCACAACATCGTTACCTGGAACCCGTGAAGAAGCGCGAACGCCACGCTCCCCATCGGCCCGACTTGGTAACGGTGCATCAGCAGCACCAGCAAGACCTGAGGCAGGGCGCATAGGCCGAGGTTCAGAGCGTCGTAAAGGCCAAGATAGCGCGGTCGAACGCGGTCAACGCCGCGTATTTGCCCCACCACAAGCGCCGTCACGCCAGCGAGGGCTGCAAGTTGAAAAAGGCGCGGGAGTGACTGCCCAGCGGTCCCCTGATCGAAAACGAGTTGATGAGCGACCACCACCGAAGCCGACGCAGCCAGCACATCCCAAGCCACCAAGAGGCTTCTCCGCAGTTTCGGCAGGAGGTTGCTGTGCGCGTCGAACATGGCCATCAAGAGGAAAGACGACGCGATTCATCGAATCAAATCGATGAATCGCGTCTTCAAGGTACCCGCAAAAGAATCGGGTGCGTCGCGGGTCTAACGTTGGCGCAGTAAGTCGGCTGCCGATTCTAGCTGCAAGGGGTCGCGTCCGCCCATCAGCATGAAGACTCGGTCGTCCTCGGTCCACGCCACACACGGCATGTTGGTGACCGTGCCGGTCAGGTATCGACCGTCAAAGCTGCGGGTCATTCCTTCAATCTTGGAGTGGCCGGGCATTTCGACCAGGCGCATCACACCGAGTTGGTCTTGAACGTCGTAAAGGCGGAAAGAGCGGCCCTGGTGACGTCCTTCGAAAGCAGCCAAGAGTTGCAGGTTGGCGCGTCGAAGATTCAATTGGTCGGGCGGGGCGACGGTGGCCGAGCGGCCCGAACCGAATGCGGGTGCAGAGGACATGAGTGCAGGGATGTCGCCTGCGCTCACGCCGCGACCGGCAAGACCGTTGCGCTGAATGAGGCCCACGCCCAAGAGGACGCAAAGAAGGCCGGCAGCGAGACCATATTGCCATCGCCCGACAAAGCCCTCCACTCGCCGGGTGCCATCGATGGCGTCCAGACGGCTTCGGCATTGACTCCAAAGCTCGGGGTTTGGCATAGGCTGGCACTGCTTCGCCAGCAGGCCTCGGACGGTCTGCATCGACTGAAGCTCGTCTCTCAAAGACGGGTTCGACTCCAGCATGGCCTGGACCTCCGGCACCCTTTCAGGCGGCAGTTCTCCACTCACCAAATCGTTGATCAATTCTTGCTCTTTCATTCGACATCACCTGCTCTGATGTAGCCCCTTTCTTGGGCATACTGCAAAAGGGCGCGGCGCAATATCGCGCGACCCCGTGCCAACCGCGACCGCACAGTACCAATTGGCACTTGGGTTGCGTCAGCAATTTCTTCATACGTCAGCCCCTCAATATCACTGAGGATCACCGCCATCCGAAAATCGGGCGGAACCAGAGCCAATGCCTGCTCCACCTCGGCTCCCACCATCTCGTCCAACAGCACGCGGTCGGGGCTGATACCCTCGTCCGCCATCGGCTCGGCTGCGTGCTCGGCATCCAAGCTCTCCTTCCCTGCTTCGCGCTTGCGCTGACGATAGCGGTTAATGTAGAGATTGGTGAGGATCCGCAAAATCCAAGCATTAAAGTTGCGGCCATCGAAGCGGTCGAAGGCTTCATAGGCGCGGATGATGGCTTCCTGCGTGAGGTCGCTCGCCTCTTCGCGGTCTCGGGTCAGGCGTAGTGCCGTGCCGAACAGCGATGGAAATACCGATTCGGACAACCGCTCGAAGTGGTCGCGTTTCGCATCGGTGCGGCGGAACAGCATGGCTGCTGGCAATATACCTTTGAGCTTCTGTTGTGCCGTTGCCGTGATCATCCGAAAGGGCCAACAAGCCGCCCTCGCCGAGAGTTCCAATCCAGGCCGTTTTTCGCCGATATCCTGTATGCTTACGGGCGATGAAGCCGATTGTGCGTTTCGGCGCTTTCGCCTTGGCTACGCTGGTGATGAGTGGCGGCCTTTTCGCGCAGAACGCCCGCGTGACTGGGTCGGCGGGCAAAGTCTTGGCGGGTGCTCGGAAGCAGCTCGTTTCGCCGGCGCGACTCGACCTTCGTTACGTCAAGATCGGCTATCCAGTGGGGGACGTGGCTCCAGACCGCGGAGCCTGTAGCGATGTGGTGATCCGGGCGCTCAGGCATGCCGGCTACGACCTTCAGCAGCTCATCCACGAGGACGCGGCCCGATTTCGTTACCCGTCCATCCCGAAGCGCGATAAGAACATCGATCACCGCCGAGTCCGGAATCAGCGCGTGTACTTCACTCGGTATGGCCTTTCGCTGCCCCTCGCATTAAAGGGCGCAAGAAAGGACTCTTGGCAGCCCGGCGACGTCGTGACCTGCAAACTGCCGAACGGGATGGACCACACAGGCATCGTCTCGGACAGGGTGGGCAGGAGCGGCCACTTCATGGTGATCCATAATCTAGGAAGAGTCGCCGAAGAGGACGTGCTCGGCACTTGGAAACTGACTGGACACTATCGCTTCCCGAAACCAAAGCCATGACTTCACTGCTTTTGCTCACAACCGCTTTGCTGGGCCAAGCCCAGCCCGCCACCCCCGCGCGCGTCGCGAGTCTTTCAGGCGATATCGAATTCATCCCTGCCGTCGCAAGCAAGACCCTGGGCAACACCCGCCGCGTGTGGGTTTATAAACCCCGTGCCTATAAGACCGATCGCAATCGACGCTTCCCAGTGATGTATCTTCACGATGGGCAGAACGTTTTCGACGGTGCAACCAGCTTCCTGCCCAACCGCGAATGGCGCGCCGATGAGACCGCCGAGATGTTGGTGGAAGCCGGTCTGATGGAGCCCATTATCATCGTGGGAATCGCCAACGCCGAAGTCAAGCGAGCGGACGAGTATCTCCCGGTCTCCATCACTCGTGGTGGTAGCAAAATGGGCGGGCAAGCGGACCCCTATCTGGTCTTTGTCGCCGACGAGTTAAAGCCCTACATCGACCGTACCTACCGGACAAAACCCGGACCCAGTACCACCGGATTGGGCGGTTCCTCTTTCGGCGGAATCATTACCCTTCACGCGGGAGTAACGCGCAGCAAAACCTTCGGCAAGCTCATGGTGATGTCGCCGTCCTTGTGGGTCGGCGAAGGACACATGCAGAAGGTTTATGAAGCGCTTCGACCGCGGCCCGACGTGAAAATGTGGCTGGATACCGGCGGCAACGAGGGTCCCGACACGCCCTCCCAATTCTGGGCTTTCGAGCAAACCCTCCGGAAAAACGGCTGGCGTCCCGGGCGCGATTTCCGTGCGACCATCGAACCGCGCGGCGAGCACAGTGAGGACGCTTGGGCGCGCCGATTGCCCAGCGCGTTCCAGTATTTGTTTCCGGTCCGTTAACAATTCTGGATTATAAAAACTAGCATCGTTGGCGACCCGCCATCTCGTAAACCATTTATGGCGAGTCAATTCACGCAAAAGATGAAAGGCAAACCACAGCTTTCTGGGGCCATCCGTCGCGTGCTCTTGGTCACGGATGCCTGGGAGCCACAAATCAACGGCGTGGTTCGTTGCTATCAGAACGTCCTGCGCGAGCTGAGGCAATTGGGGGTCGAAGTCGAGCTCATCGAGCCGTCCACATTCCCAACCACACACAATCCGTTCTATTCCGAGGTGCGGTTAGCGCTCCCGCGCCGCAAAATTGTTGCCGAGCGCATTCAGGCGTTCCAGCCAGACGCCATCCACATCGCGACCGAGGGTCCGCTCGGGCTTGCGGGGCGCGCCTATTGCCGCCGCCGACGTTGGCAATTCACCACCTCATTCCACACCCATTGGCCCAGCTACATGTGGGCGCTGGCCAGAGTTCCCCAGCCGATGACGTGGCAGTTCATGCGATGGTTCCATGGCCCATCGCGCGCCGTCATGGTGCCCACACCTAGCATGCAAGCGCAATTGGCGAAGCACGGCATCAAACGGACCACCCTCTTTTCGCGGGGCGTCGATCTCAGTCGGTTTTATCCCCGTCCGAAGGGTGCGCCGCTTGGTGATGGACCGGTGATGGGTTACGTCGGACGTGTGAGCTACGAAAAAGGAATCGAAGCATTCTTGGAATGCAAGGCCCCCGGCACCAAGGTGATCGTGGGCGATGGTCCCGCCCGAGAAGCTCTGCGCGCCAAATACCCTGCGGCCAAATGGCTCGGCTTTAAGGAGGGCGAGGAGTTGGCCCAGATTTATTCGGACCTCGATCTGGTCGTCTTTCCGAGCCGCACCGATACGTTTGGCCAGGTGATTTTGGAGGCGATGGCGAGCGGGACGCCAGTGGCTGCTACTCCCTCGCCGGGCCCGATCGATCTGATCACCGAGACCGGAGTCGGCGCGTTGAATGAGGATTTGGCCCTCGCGATTCCGAGGGCGCTGAGCGAGGGTCGGCCCGAGCGGTGCATCGCCCACGCCCAGGAGTACCGCTGGCCAGTGGTGGCGCAGCAGTTCTACCGCAACCTCGTGGGCGTTCAAAAGGCCCCACAAACTGCTAAACAGCCCTCTGCCCAGGCAGTATAGGTCACGCTGCTCCGCGTTTCGACGTAGAATGCAGCGGCCCATGCCCGAAAAGATCGATCCAACCCTGCCCGTCGAACCCCCGCAACGCCTAAACGCCATCCAGATTTCGGTGTTGGAATCCGAAGTGATCGAGGCTCTCCGGCAGATTTTCGACCCGGAGATTCCCTGCAACATCTACGATCTTGGGCTGATTTACGAGGTGGACATCAGCCCGGAGGCGGCCGCCGTGGTGACCATGACTCTGACGAGCCCCGCTTGCCCGGTCGCTGAAAGCTTGCCCGTCGATGTGGAGAATGCCGTCGCGGGCGTGCCTGGTGTTCGGTCGAGCAAAGTCGACCTGGTTTGGGATCCGCCGTTCACCATTGACCGCATCCCCGAACATATTCGCCTGGATTTAGGCCTGCTTTAACAGAACAAGGGGAATCCAACCACACTTTCTGGTATAGATTATAGAGATCATGAAATTGAGTGCTTTAGAAGAATGCGGGTTAAGGTGTCTGGTCGCCATCGCGTCTCGAGGTCCACAGGGCGCAATGACCATTCCGGAGCTCGCCGAACATGAGAACCTGAGCCAACCACATATCGCCAAGCTCATGACCATCATGCGCCAAGCGGGTTTGGTCCGCAGCACGCGCGGTCATATCGGTGGCTACCAGCTCGCCAAACCGTCACAGGAAATGGTGATTGGTGAAATTTTGACGGTCCTCGGTGGCCGCGTCTACGACGAAACCTTCTGCTCCAAGCACGCTGGACTCGGTGACGAGTGCGTTCATCTCAACATGAATTGCCGACTCAAGCCGCTCTGGACGCAGGTTCAAGACGCTATCGACGGCGTGCTAAACCGGATCACTTTGGACCAAGTGGTGCGAGGCACCAGCGACGCGGGCACGATCGAGCTATCGTCGCTTGAGCACCGCAATGGCAGCATGAACGGATGCTGCAAGAACGGGTCGACCCTGGAACCCGCAAGCAAGTCCTGATGTTTCCCATCACGATTCAACCGGCAGTTTGGGAGCGCATCAAAGCGCTTTTGGCACGCAAGGGCGAGCCAGGGGCATTTCTGCGAGTCGGCGTGAAAGGCGGCGGCTGCTCTGGGTTTGAATATGTTTTCAAGGTCGATTCCCGTCGGCTTCCCAGCGACCTCTCGGTGACCCACGACGGCGCAGAAGTGGTGTGCGATGAAAAGTCCGCCGCGTTTTTACAAGGCGCAGAGCTTGTGTTTACCGGCAACCTCATTGGCGGGGCGTTTGCTTTTCAGAACCCCAACGCAGCCCAAAGCTGCGGTTGCGGCACCAGTTTCACCCCGAAAACAACTACTCGTTAAGCACGCCGTGAATCCGCTCCGCGAGTGTGACCGTCATGGTCGGCACAGCGGCGATTTCGGGCACAGTGGCGCGCCGAATGCCCTCAATACTGCCAAAGGTGCGTAGCAACATTCGCCTGCGGCGGGGACCCACGCCAGGGATTTCGTCCAACACCGAGCCAGTGGCCCGCTTCTCCCTGATTTTTCGGTGGAAAGAGAGCGCAAAGCGGTGGGCTTCGTCGCGAAGTTTGCGCAGCAATAGCAGCCCCGGCGATCCAAGTGGCAACTCCAAATCGGTGTACACGTAAGCGTCCGCGCCCCCTTCATAGGTGTACTCCCCATACCGATCGACCGGGGCATCCGCCGCCACGTTTCCCACCTGGTGCGGGACGATGACCAACTCCATCCGCTTGGCCAGCCCGACCATGGGTACCGTGAGCCCCAGCGCATCGCGTGCGCGCAGTGCTGCGCTCAGCTGGCCCCGCCCGCCGTCGATCATGATGAGATCGGGGAGCGCGGCGAACTTGGCGTCGCCGTCCAGATAGGCCCTAAGCCGTCGAGTAATCACCTCGTGCATCATCGCGAAGTCGTTCGGACTTTCCGGATGGTAGCGGACCTTGAATCGGCGATACTCCTTGTTCACCGCTTCACCGCGCTCCGTGACCACCATCGATCCGACCGGGGCAGTGCCCTGAATGTTGGATATGTCGTAGCCCTCGATGCGAACAGGAAGCTGCGGCAGACTCAAGACCTCGGCCAGCTGGCCAAGAGATTCCTCGGCCCAGGCATCCTTTGACTCGATTTGGAGCCGGTAGCTGGCTAGCGCCTGTTCGGCGTTCAGAGCGGCCATTTCCACTAGCCTGAGACGGTCGCCACCGCGCGGCACTTCCACCGTCACCGCCGAGCCACGCCGTGTACGCAGCCATTGCTGCACCACCGCCCGCTCCTCGATTTCGACCGGCAGCAGCACTTCGCGCGGAAGGTCGCTCGCTTGCGCGTAGTATTGCTTCACAAATTCTTGCACCGCTTCGGCGGGTGTGGCATCGCCCGATCCGTCCAGCACGAACTGCCGCGTACCGATCAGCTTGCCGTTTCGAACATAGAGCATCTGAACCGCAGCGCCGCGATCATCCTTCACCACCGCGACGATGTCGCGATCCTCCCCGTCCTCGCTCATGACCTTCTGCCGGGAAAGGAGGTTCTCGACCGACTTGATTCGGTCGCGAAGCAGCGCCGCCTTTTCGAAGTTCAGGTTCTCGCTGGCTTCGTGCATATCGCGCTGCATGTCCTCGACGAGACCATCATGACGCCCCTGCAAGAACGCCGCGACTTTTCCGACCACAGCCTTGTACTCGGTCTGGTCGCTGAGCCCCGCGCATGGTGCCATGCACTGCCCCATGTGGTGATAAAGGCACGGCCGCTGCTCCTCTTTTCCGCTCCAGCTCTTGCCGCACGGGATTAGCGGGAAGGTCTTGTGCAGCAGATCGAGCGTCTCGCGTACCGACCACACATTAGTGAACGGCCCAAAGTACTGCGCTCCTTTTTGCCGCATGCTCCGACGAGTGAAGAGCACGCGCGGGAATTTCTCGTTCGTGATGACGATGTAGGGATAGGATTTATCATCCCGCATGCGCACGTTGAAAGGCGGGCGGTGTTCCTTGATGAGGTTGCATTCGAGCACCAGGGCCTCGACCTCGGAATCCACCACGATCCATTCGACGTTGTGAATTTTCGAAACCAGCCTCTCAATGCGGATGCCGTGCTTGGCACTCGGTTGAAAATAGCTGCGCACGCGCGAACGCAGGTTGATCGCCTTGCCGACGTAGAGTACGCCGCCGTCCTCGCCCCGATAGATATAGCAACCGGGACTGATGGGAAGGCGCTTGAGTTGCTCTTGGACCGTTTCGGTCAGCATGCGGCGCATGAATCTTTCAACGTCGGGTGAGCCCGAGCCGTCGCCTTGGGCCTAGACCCAGCCCGAGGCCATTCGGAAAAACCGGTCGGTGATGGGGCGCTTCACCATGGCAAAAACAAAATTGGGCCAGCCGACCATGGCGTCTAGTTCGTACTCGGGTGGGGCGGCGATGACAACGAGCGGGATGGCCGCCGCGACTTCGTGCGCCATCTTGGCGTGAGCGAAATCCTCGTAACCCTGAATACGCCCTTCCTCGCGAAGTGTGGCGATGAGGTCCACAAACATAAGGTCCACCCCCTCCGCTTTTTCGAGGGCTTCTTCCCAGGACTGACAATGGCGAAGCTCGTAATGGGTGCCGTAGGCCTTGCGGGCAGCTTCAACGATCGCATCCTCTTTGGTCACTAAAAGGAACTTCATGCCAGTATTTCGACTTTACCCCTCAAGAGCTGCGCGAGATTTAACATAATCAATCAGTGATGGAACTCTTGCGCAACTCATCATCATATAGTAATATAGGACGAAGAGAGAATATGGAGACCCAAGCACAGCTCAATAGCCGGAAGCCACTCGACCGATCGGAACTGGACTCGCGCCAGTTCCAGCACTTGGTCGGGCTGAGCCGCCGACGGGCCTATGCGATGGCTCTGCAAATCACGCGCAACTCGGCCGAAGCCGAGGATCTGGTGCAGGATACGCTGGTCAAGGCCTGGAAGGGATACGACAGCTACATGCCGGGCCGCCCGTTCCTGAACTGGCTGCTTCGCATCATGCAGCGCGCATATCTGGACAATCGACGCCGCGATAACCCGATACGAAAGGCGGAATCTCTGAACTCGATGATGAGTCCTTCGGACGGCGAGATCCAAGAAATCCCGATTCCCGACGAGTCGATGAGCCCTGGCATCCACGCAGAGAAGGCTGATTTTGCCAACGAAGTGCACGCCGCTCTTAAGGAACTGCCTGATGTTTACCGCACGGCGCTGATCCTTTGCGATCTCGAACAGATGAGCTATGCAGAAATTGCGGACGCACAGAACACGACGGTCGGTACCGTGCGATCACGAATTCACCGTGGCCGACGGCTCCTGCGCGAAGTTCTCATCACCCGTGGCCGAATCTTCGACCAAAACGACTTCTAACAGCAAACAACCCAAAACAAACGCAAGCACAACCTACCCAACTCGCCCGCTTCCCCCAAAGGGAGCGGGCTTTTTTTCTCCAGTTTTGGCACCAGTAACCGATCATCACATTAGGATGGAAATCAATGGCAGTCAG
>JALHPH010000042.1 GCA_022842565.1 Fimbriimonadaceae bacterium | reverse complement strand
GAGCATTCAGCGGTTACCTTTATCGAATTTGTGTTCGGCTTTGCATGGATCGCCTTCGCGCACGACGCGCCGAGCCCTGCGAGTTTGACTACCCCAGCTCCGGGCATGAATCGCTCGTCGAGAACAAGGTAGTAGTCGAGCGACTCCTGCAACAACTCACTCCCGATCTGCGCACCACGCTTGTGCTGCGCGAAATGGAGCAACTAAGCTACGAAGAAATTTCTCAGATCATGCATGTGCCGGTTGGCACTGTGCGTTCGCGCCTTCACGCGGCCCGTGAGAGGTTCCGCTCCCTTTACCTCCACGCATCCAGGTGACCCAACGTGTTTCATTGGAACTCTCCCCGCAAGAAGACGCCACCGCCTCCTCAGGCTGACCTGAAGGACGAGGAGATCTCGGCTCTGCTTCGGCTTGCCGTGGTGAGGCCAGACGAGCCCGAGCATTCCCACTTCGAGCAGCGAGTTGTGCGTCGCTGGCGCGTGGCTTCGGCCAAGCAAAACGTCGGCTATTGGATGCCGGCGGTCTTCGGCGCCGTGACCGCTGCCATCGCCATCGTCGCTGTCCTTCAGATCGTCTCAACGAAGCCGGAGGCCAGGTCGAACACCGTGCCGAGTACGAGTGAGGCTCGCCTGCGCGAACGCCCGATCTCCTTCGAATTCGAATCGACCGCTGTTCAACCCAAATGAGCGCAGGCGTTCGCCTGTTTTTTGGGGCCCTGCTGGGCGCGCTTATTGCTCTGCTGGCCGTTGGTACTTCGCGCCAAGTGATTCTCGACCCTTGGATTCGGCCGCACCCGTCGAGCGTGATTCAGAACTCACCCTGGTCGGCCCGAAGCGCAGACCAAGGTCCACCCCCACGTAGCGTCGAAGCGGCAGCGTTCTCGCTTCTGCTGGCCTGCGAAGAACTGAGCGAGCGACGAACGCTTCGCCCCACCGACCGCGCCCTCCTGCGCGATGTCGCCCGAGCCCAGGCCGACCGCGAACCCGAAAACGCCTTTTGGCGCCAGATGCAGGCGCTTCTAGAACCAGATCTGGTGGCAGCGCGCAAGGCGTGGTTTCGGGCAGCACGATCGAACGCTTGGAATGATTTTCAAAGTCAGCGACTCGCGACGATGGGATCGGAACTCGCCGCGCAGAGCGGCGGAGAGCGGAGTTGGCACTATGCTGTTCTGGCGCGTGAACGCAGCGCCAGCCACGTGCAGCGCCTGATCGGCCTCAGCGATGACTTGATGGCCCAGTGTAAGAACTCGGAGGAGGCGCTGGCGCTGCAGGTGGCGACCATCGAAAACGCGAACCTGATTCGCAGGGGCTCGCGCTCACTATTGGTGGGCGAGCGAGCACTTCGGATGCTAGAAACGGCTGTGAGCGGCACGGATTCGCAGGTCTTGGTGGCACCCCGACGGCGGGAGGTAGCACGGCTACAACTGGAGCTAGCACTGGGCGCCGAAGCACGGGGCCGCGTTGCCAAGATCTTTCGGGAATCGGACTCTTGGAGCGCATTTATGCGCTCGCCCGAAGTCACCGATCGGCGGGAGCAGCTTTGGCGCTCCTCGCTCCTTTGGAACGTGATTCCGGCCGGCACATTTGCGGCATGCCTGATTGGGCTGCTGATCGCGGGCTTTGGGACGCTCATGCTGCGCGTTCCGGCGATGCAGGCGATTTTCCGAACTCCCTGGGTGCTGGTTCTGGCGGTTCTGGCTTCGGGAGTGATGTTCCTTCTTAGCAACTTGCCGGCTGCAGCGATAGCCGCCGCCCTCACCTTGTCTCTTTTTGTTTTTATCAAACCGCAGCGAAGAAGCGCTGTTCAGACAGGTTTGGAAGCAGGCGCGCGCTTCCAGATGGCGCTTTTGGCGCTACCGTTGCTCGCCGCGCTCAGTTTTTTAGTGGCTGGCATCCTTCCAGTGACCCAGGCAATGGACTTTGCTTTTGTTGATCCCTTCGTGCAGCTCGTCGGAACGCCTTCCATGCTTTGGCTTGCGCTCATGCTTTCGCTGGTCGCGCTGGGCACCGCGCCGCTTTGGGCTTGGATTTGGAAGCGCGAGCCAAGCCGTGTGGCCGCGCTGGTGCTGCAAGAGCTGGGTGTGGCGATGGCGGGCCTTTCCATCGTTGCGCTGCTCGTGATGACCCCACTCAGCATTCTGGCCGAGCGGGAGACAAGTGACGCTCTTTCCAAAATCCTGATGAACGAGCCAAACTATATCCTAAGTCAATGAACTCCTCAGCCCTGGTCGCCGAACGCCTGTCGCTCATTCAGGAACTTCAGGTTCGGCCATCCGGCGAGGCTTGGTGCCAAAAGCACTCCGATCTGATCGACCGCGTGTTGGTCGCTCTCTCCCGCGAGATCGAGCAGGAATTCCAGAACTTTCGGCCGCTGACTTTAGTGGCGGTCGGCGGCTATGGTCGCCGGCAGCTCTCGCCCCATTCCGATGTTGATTTGGTCCTGATTCCCTCGGACGAGCAACAAGTGAGCCTCGATGGAGCTGTGCGCCTCTTTTACAGGAGGCTCAACGAGGTAATCGGCGATGATCTTGGCCTGAAGATTGATTACGGCTACCGCCCACTGAGCGACGCCCCGGGCCTGGACCCCAAGAGCCGAACTGGGTTGCTCGACGCCCGCCTTATTGCTGGTTCGGACTTCGTGTTCACCCGGTTCATGGATCTGTATTGGTCGTCGTTTCCGGTGGGCGATTTTGTGGTCGCCAAGTATCGAGAGCGAGAGCGCTGGCTGGCCAACACACACCGTACGCCGCTAGTGACCAAACCCAATCTGCGCGACGGCGCAGGAGGCATGCGGTGTATTCACTGTGCGCACTGGGTCGGCCAGGCCATCGGTATGAAAATGGCCAAGAGCCCCGAAGCGCAAGAAGCCGTGCTGATCGCGCGCAACATCCTTCACGCACTCACTGGCGAAAAGAACGACTGGCTGACCCCGGACCGGCAGATTGCGATGGCCGACTGGTTGAAGCAAGACCCGCACGCGATGATGCAGAACCTTCTACAAGCGCTGACCACCAATCACGAGCTCTATCAGGAATCGCGTGAGCGCCTCGCTGAGGCCCGGTTCCCCTTGGCGCGGGGAGTGTGGTCCATTCGGGGCGAGGTACGCTTCATGGGCGACGTGGAGCCCGCTGCGGCGGCCTTTGGCGTGGCACGTGCGATTCAACTCGGCGTGGACGTTCCCGACGTGCCCGCCCGGGCGAAAGGACGCATTGCCGGCGAAAGCCTAATGCGCGCTTTAGGAGAGAACGAAACCACCCTACGCGAGCTGGACCGGTGCGGGTTATTAGAGCAACTCCTTCCCTGCCTCACGCGCTGCCGAACGCTGTTGCCCGATGACCTCAGCCACGAGTTCACCGTTTTCGAGCACACGATGATGGCGGTGCGAACCATGCACGAGCTAGCCTCGCGGACCGATTGGCTTGGCGAGCTCTACGGGAGCTTTGAGGCAAAGCCCGCTCTTCACCTGGCGACGTTGCTGCACGATGTCGGGAAGTTCGAGGACGGCCCGCGCCACCCAGAGATCGGGGCTGAGATCGCCGAGAGACTTGCGCTCGAATGGAACTTGGAGCCTCGACACGGGCAGTTGATTAGCTGGCTGATCCGGAACCACCTGCAGATGAGCCGGTTTGTGCGGTTCCGCGATTTGGCATTGCCCGAGACCGTCGAGGCGTTTGCACAGATCGTCGGGTCCACGGAGCGCCTCAACGCCCTCACCCTCATCACCTATGCAGACTCAATGGCGGTCGGACCGCATAACTGGTCGCCGATGCAAGAACAGATGTTGCGCGAATTGCATGAGCGTACTTGGCAGTTCCTGCACGCCGAAAGCGCCGACGAAGAAGGCGGCTGGATGGGAGAGCAGGTGCTTGTGCGCCCGCAAGTTCAAGCCGGGAGCGTTGTCTCGGAGCTGGTGGACGCGCTGCCAGGGCACTACCTGTTGGCCACCTCGGCCAAGGCGGTGGAGCGACATTCGGACATGTATCACCGCTACCGCGAATCGGGGCCGCAGTTCTATGTGATGCATCACAAGGAACTCGGAGTCAGCGAGCTTTTTGCCGTTTGCCAAGACCAGCCGGGGCTGCTCTCGCGCATCCTTGGGGTCATTTACGCCAGCGACATGGGCCTCACCGGCGTGCGCGCCTTCACCTCGACTACTGACGAGCCGTTTGTGGTGGACGCTTTCACCCTCGATTACAACGGACAGCCGCTGCCAGATGCCACCACGCGCAGCCTGATTCGGCGGCTGCACCATTGCATGGGCGACGACCGCCTAGTCGAGCAGCTTCTGCAAGAAAAGGGGCTTGACCCCCATCGGCTCCCGGCGGAAGCAACGCTCACCCTGGTGCCCGGTCCGACGCCGATTCTGGAAGTCCTGACCCAGCGCAATCGGGGAGTTGCCTATCAAATCAGCCGGTTCTTCAGGCGTCAGGGGTGGGAAGTGATCGGCGCGCGGGTGGGGCAATGGGCTGGCGAAACGGCCGCTGCGTTCTACATCCGACCCGGCCAAGGCATCAATCCACAACCCGAGATGTTATTGGAACAGTGGTCGGCAGAGGTATCCTCGGCCCGTCAGAAATGAATATTATTGTCTTTGGATGTGGGCGGACCGGAGCAGCCCTTGCCCTTCACCTGTCACCCGAACATAAGGTGACGGTGATTGAGCAGAACCCGGAAGCGCTTCGACGCTTGGGAGAGCGACACGGTTGCAAGGTTGTGGTGGGCAGCGGCATTGATGAGGAGGTGCTGATGCGAGCAGGCATCGATCAATGCGACACGTTTTTTGCCGTCACGCGCGGCGACAACACCAACTTGATGGCGGCTCAAGTGGCTCAGATCAACTTCAAGGTGCCTAAAATCTGCGTGCGCGTGGCTGATCCACATCGGGCCGAGGCTTACCGAAAGCTTGGGCTGTTCTGTATCACCCCCAGCGCATTGATGGCCGGAATGATGGCTGACTGGTTCCACGACACACCCTATAAGCCGATTGATGAATACAATCACCTTCCCGACTATTTGGAGTTGAAATAGCCATGTACCTTGTCCTTGTTGGCGGCGGAAATGTGGGCATTCAGTTGGCAAAGCGGATGCTTGCCAAGGGCCACGAGTTGATTTTGATGGAGCGCGATCCCAAGCGAGCGCAGCGCATCGCGACGGTCATTGGCGAAGACTCCGTGTTTCTCGGTGATGGTTGCGAAATCGCGACGCAGAAAGCGGTCGGCTTTGCCCGTGCAGACGTGGTGGTGGCGGTGACCGGCGACGATGAAGATAACCTCGTGGTCTGCCAAATGGCGAAACAGCTTTGGGATGTGAAGCGCATCCTTGCTCGGGTAAACGACCCATCGCACGAGACGATTTTTCGCCATATCGGCGTGGACCTGACGGTCTCGGCGACCGGCATCATCGAGCAGCTCCTGGAGCAGCAGATCGCAGACGATGAGCTGATTCCGATCGGCGCCCTTAGTCGGGGGCAGATCGAGGTGGTGGAAGTGCGTCTTTCGCAGCGCTCCCCCGCCACTGGTAAGCAAGTCCGCGAACTCACGCTGCCGCCGCAAACCAATATTGTCTGGATCATCCGCGATGGTCAGGGCATGATCGTAGACGGTAGCACGGTGCTTCAGGATGAGGACATGCTGGTGGCGGTGGTCCCCAGCGAGCGGGCCGAGGAGCTTCGGCTCCTCCTCAAGGCGTAACCCGCCATACAAAAGTAATCGGGGTCCCCAAGCGTTGGGCACCCCGATTTTTTGATACTGAGAGGGACTTAGCGGCCGGAAAGGGCGGCGTCCATCTTCTGCAGGAACTGCGGGAGTGGTACGTACCCGCTAATGCGTCCTACCTCGGTGCCATCGGGCTTGATGAAGCGGATATCAGGAGCTCCAGCCACGCCATAAGGTTCGGCTTGCGAGGGGTCCTTCAGAATGTCGACCTTGGCAAGCACGAAGCCCTGGGCTTTCGACTTGAACTCGCTGGTGCTGAACACGTCGGCGTCCAGCTTGGCGCACCATACGCAGCCCTCGAACATGAAGTCGATGAGTACGATGCGGTTGGTGGCCTTCGCGACGGCCTTGGCTTCCTCGATGTTGTCATACCATCGGGTGGCGGTCATCTCGGCCAGGTTGACTTCCTTGAATCCTTCAGGAGCCTTGAACTCAAAGCGCGAGGCCGGAGGAGCGGCGAGCGTGAAGGATTCGAAGTCCAATACCGAGGCAGCGCCCTTGGTCGTCGAGAACTCGGCTTGGCGAACCAGGTTGTCGGCGCCGACCATCAGCTTCACGATCTTGCCGGCGGAAGTGTCGACGATGCCTTGCACCACGTTCAATTGCTCGCCTCGGCGGCTGACTGGCTCCAGTTCTTTGACCATGGACATGCCGCTCAGTGCGTCAGCCTTGAAGAAGGGTCGGAAGAGTAGGAACTCATCGCTCATCATCGCTTTGTCCAGAGCGACCGGGGCGAAGGGCGTGCGTGCATACATCTTTTGCTGCTTCATCACGGTCACGATTTCAGTGCCGTTCGAGATGAGCATCATGGTCGGAGTTTCGATTCGGGCCATGCCTGGCTTCGCAAGATCGATGGAGTAGCGCTCACGTCCACCGCCGATGGTAACGCTGTTCATTCGGGCCGAAACGCCTTGCGCATTCGAGAGGGTCTTGGTGTAGGAGTTGAGCGTGGACGAGCCAGCGGATTGCAAAGCAATGGTGGCAGCGGCAATGCCAACGACCAGTGCTGTAGCGACAAAAACCTTTTTCATAGAATTTCCCCGAGAGTCAGACTCTCTATCAGTACGTCATCATTATAGCTACTCGTGTCGCAAAACCAAAACATCGGTTCCTGGAGGCTCGTTTTGGGCGTGATTTGCGCCCTCTTTTTCATTCTGGCGATGCTGTATGCCGGGGCGACGCCCTATCGTCAGGGTGGCACGCTGCTGATGCAGGGGCGAACGGCGGCGGCCGATATCGGCGCGCCGGATGAACGCCAGCACGTGAACTACATCGCATTCGTGCGCTCGCAAGGCGCACTGCCCGTGCTAAAACCCGACTCGCCTGACTTCTATGAATCTTATCAGGCGCACCAGCCGCCACTTTACTATGTGCTGATGGCCCCGTTGTTCAACCCGTCCGCGCCGATTGAGAGCACGGGTTCGGTGCTGCGGTTTCCGAGTGCTTTGATCGGGGTGCTGACGGTTTTGGGGTTGTTTTGGCTCGGATGTTTGGCAACCGGCGAGCCTAAATGGGGACTTGCCTGCGCAGCAATGGCTCTGCTGCCGGGGTTCGTGACCCTGCACGGAGCAGTAACCAACGATCCTCTGCTGTTTTGTTTTGTCACTTGGTCGCTGGCTTTCTTGGTGAGGGCTCTGGTTTCGGAGGGCGTCGATGGGCGGGCTTGGTGGTTGGCGGGCGTATTGGCCGGCTTGGCATGCCTAACTAAGAGTAGCGGCCTGATCCTACTTCCGGTCCTGATCGGAAGCGCGGCGTGGTTCCTTTTGCGTCGCCGAGAGGGCGTGCGGGCGCTAGCAGGAGCCTCAATAGCAGCTTTGGTCCTTCCCCTTCCGATCTGGATACGCAACCAACAGCTCTATGGCGACCCGCTCGGGCTGAAGGTCTTTGAGTCTGCGTTCCAGGGTTCCGCGAAGGCGTCTATGTTTACAGAAGCGCTCGGCCCGTTCGTCTATTGGACGGAATGGGTGGCATGGTGGACCGTCCGCAGCGGTGTCGGCGCTTTTGGTTACATGGATATCTTCTTGCCGGACGGCGTTTACCGCATTGCCCTCGCTGGGCTGTTCGTGTGTGCCTTGGGATGGCTCGTCGCAGCGCGAAGGGGCGAGGCAAGCCCCGTTCCGCGTGTTGCATGGGGCGTTCTGGGCGCCTACGGTGTGCTGGTGTTGCTCTCATTCATGAGGTTCAATTCGACATTCTTTCAGGCGCAAGCGCGTTACCTCTTCCCTGCAATTGCGGTTTTTGGCCTGATTTTTGGGATGGGAGCGGTGCGATGGGGTCGATGGGCATTGCCTACGTTGATCGCTGCATTGGTGGCGCTGAACGGATTTGCGGTCTCGGTACTTCCTGCCGAGTTTGAGCGGCGCATCCAAACGCCGCCGCGCGTCGCCGAGCCAGCACCGTAACCTACCCATGCGAAATTTCGTCCAAAGGATGCTTTGATGGCTGATGCACTCGACCGCGCGGGAACGCAGATTTTCGATGAGGACATTCTCTTCATCGAGCGTTTTCTGGCGGGCGACGTTGAGGCCTTCGACGTGCTTTATCAAAAGCACTACCCGCGGGTTCTGGCGCTGGCGACAGGCATCCTGTTGAACCCGGACGAGTCGATCGATGCCACCCAAGAGATCTTCACCGTCGTCTATCGGAAGCTGCACGAATTCGATCGCAAGAGCCGATTTACGACTTGGCTTTACCGCGTGGCGGTCAACCGGTCGATTCAGCATGCCCGTTCGCGGGCACGACATCGCCATCAGCTTCCGCTGAGCGACGCGCTCGAGCACCCCGCCCAACCTATGCCGAGTTCTGACCCGGCGGTTCGCATCGCCATGGAGCGCCTCGCGCTCGATGACCGCGCGGCACTCACGCTGTTTTACTGGGATGAGCTGAGCCTGAACGAAATGGCCGAGAGCCTGGGCTGCACTCCCAACGCCGCCAAGACCCGCCTATTCCGCGCCCGCGAGCGCTTTCGCTCTGCCTACGAGGAGGTGAGCGCATAAGCCAGCAAACGAGCCTGGACGAGCTGATGTGGCTAATTGCCGATGAGGGAGACCCCCAAGCGGCGACGGCCTTCGTCAAGCGGCACCCCGAGCACGAGCGCGAACTGATGCGGCGCATCCAGATGGTGCGGGCGATCAAGGGCACTCGCCCCGAGCAAGCCAGCCCGAAGCAAGCCAGATTTGCACCGAGCATGGAGATTCCCGAGTACCGAGAGCCAACCCGACGTTGGCCGATGATCGCGCTGGGATTCGGGCTAGCAACCGTTGCTTTTGGGAGCTACTTCGTCACGCAGCAGGCTTTTTCGCGCGATACAGACCCAACGGTTTCTGCCGCGGCACCCATCCCGGTTGACCCCGCGCCAACGCCAACCGTGACCGAACCGTTTACGCAACCTGCGCCTGCACCTGCCCCCCAGCCAAGCCCCGCGCCGATTGTGAGCAACAACCGCTACGACAAGCTCGTCGATCTTTCAAGCCAGGAGACCACGCTCTTTGCCGTTCTGAACGATATTCAGGCTCAAACCGGGCTTGAAATCACGGTGCTTCCTGGTCTGCAGAATGTGCCGCTCGCCCTGAACTACGTGCAGACTCCAGCGCTGCGAGTCATTCAGGATCTTGGGATCAAGTTCCAGTTTTCGGTCTTTGAACAGGGTCCGAACGAGGTCCTTTTGGTGCCTGCCACTGATCCTTCGAAGCAG
>JALHPH010000041.1 GCA_022842565.1 Fimbriimonadaceae bacterium | reverse complement strand
TGCTCTTCCGATCTGACTTGACCGAAATCATAAACGCGTACCGGGAACGGGCTAGCGGGGTAACCATAGCCAGCTTCCACGATTTGAGCAGGGCTGCTTGGGAAGTCGGGCACTCGTGGAGCCGAAATCACCGTGATGCCACCGACGCGCAGTTGCCGGTTCAGGTCGGCTTGAATGCTATTTCGGAATCGGATCGAATCGGAAACCAACTGATAGCGGTTCACGCTGAGGTCAATTCCGCCTCGGCGCAGGTCATCTTCAGGAGTCCGCTGCTCCACCGTGGTTTGCCAATCGGCGAAAAGGTTTGCGCGGAACTGCTTGGCCTCCTCAACCTTTCGCTTGGATTGGCTGAGCTTGTTAGCCTCAGCCTGCAGCTTATCCTTCAGCTCGCGGTAGTAGCCAGCCTCGGTGTTCTTTGGCACCCAGTGATTGAAGATGCCAAAGCAGAGAATGACGAGGGCGAGCGAGACGCCCACAGTGATAATGGAAAACGGTAGCAGTTTCATAGCTTCGTGTGCGCTCGCTTATCGATCTCGGGCTGCAGCCTCCCCGGAGAGTCCACCGGCCGCGACAGGAATGGTGCCGCCGCCTGGAATGCCGCCCGCTGCGGGCGCACCGCCCGTGGCCGAACCAGCAGCCTGGATCGTTTGCGCCGGATTCGGCACTAAGAAATTGAAATCCCAACCGGGCGGAATCGCACCCGCAGTAGTGGGAGCACCGGTTGGAGGCACACCGGGAGCTGGAACTCCGCCAGGAGCACCCGCCGGGGCCGGCACCGCGCCCGTCGAGCTCAGGATAACTGTGTAAGTGACAATGGAGCCGGTAGGCAGTGCACCCCTCGGACCGAAGTCAGCTTCGGTGCCAAAGTTCTCGAGGTTCTCGAAACCCTGCGTGCCTTCGTTTGCCCGCGAAATGATCGTGTTGAGCCGCTCATTGGCGTCAAGCGGCAACGGCGTGGAGCCGATGCGCGCAGCGCGACCCACTTGGTCGTCCTCGGAAAGCGCTGGTACCAGAACTGGTCGCGCCGCATAGCCAGTTGCTCCTACCTGCATCGCGCCCGGGATACGGAGCAGCGCAAGCTGAGCATCGTGGTGCTGCTGCAGCGAATACAGAACACCGGTCACCTGGAGAGCGCAACTTGATTCGTTGATCGGACGAACCTGCATTCGTCGAACGCGCAGGAACGAGGGAATATAGGTTCCGACCTGGCGATAGAAGCGTGTGTATTTCAGGTTGTGGTCGCTCATCGCTTTTTCAAGTTCGATATTGCGAGCGACGCCTTGCGTGCTATCCACGATGAGCTGAGCGTATTTGGCTTGCTTCACCGCTTCAGCAGCCTGTGGCTGGATGGCAATCGCTTCCTCTTTAGCGGTTTGCAGTGCGGCCGATGAAAGGAACGCCATTGCCGCGGTAGCGACCAGCGAACCCACAACGAGCAGGCCGGCAGTGGCCCAGGCAAGGACCGGAGATCCGCCTTTTTTGGCACCAGATGGGAGCAGGTTAAGTTTCATGGCGTCAGATCAATCGAAGGCGATGTGGAGGGCGTTCCCGATGGCCACGGCGAAAATAGCGCGTTGCTGGTCGAGCATGCCGAAGTCGAGCTTCTTGGCTGTCATCGAAAAGCCCTTGGTCGGGTCGATGATTTGGGTCGGAACTCCGAGGGCTCGTTCCAGCAGCCCGTCGATTCCACCCATCTTCGAGCCACCGCCGGCGAGGACGATGCGGTTGATATCGCCGCCTCGGCTGCGGAAGTAGTCCACCGAGCGGCGAATCTCGCCAACGAACTCGTCCACTTCCATTGAAATTGCATCGAAAACGGGCGATTGCGCGCTCGGGGTTGTGTCGCCGCTGAAAGCCATGGGAGCAGGAGCATCATAGGCGGGCGGCGCGGAGGCGGGTTCGTCCTCAGCAAAGGGCGAGGCGTATGATTGCGGCATATCCTCGGCCGCTGGGGCCGTGTAAGGAGGAATATCGGGCGTGGCGAACGGGTTGTCATCCGGTTGCGCAGCAGGGGCCGAGTAATCGTAAATGGGGTTGGTCGCAGGCGAGTCCTCCGGCGTCGCAGCCGGAACTGCAAACTCCTCGACGAACGGATTATAGGAATCCATCGACTGGGTCGCGCCTGGCACTGCAAAGGGGTTCGCAGCGGGGGCGCCCGTCGCGGCGAAAACCGGAATCTCGACGGTTGCTTTCAGTCGCTCAGCTTCCTCGGCAGGCACGTTCATCGCGTTGCAGATGGCGTTGGTGAATGCCTCGCCGCCCACGAGCACTTGGCGCGGCATCAGAAGCTGGCCGTCCTTGTACATGTTAATCGCGGTGGATTTGTGGCCGATTTCGATGAAGCAGACCGTCTCGCCTGCGAATGACTGCTCGTGCCCAGCCTTCAGGACTCGGGCCAGGCTAAGCGGCTCAACGTCCAGCGCGTGAATATTCTTGCCAGATTTTTTACCGATGCCCACCAATGTATCGACTGCGGATTGCGGCGAGATCGCCATCACCACGTCCATATTTTGGCTAGCTGGGTCGAGCTGTGGGAAGGCTTTAAAGTCGCTGACCACTGTGCTTTCCGCAAAAGGAATGTTGCGGCTGATCTCCCATTCCATGTGTGCCGAGAGCTCGGAGGGAGACATCTTGCCGACTTCCAGCGTACGAACAAGAATAGAAGCTTGTCCGGAGATGGAGAAAACGACGTGGGCAGAGGTCGCGCCAGATTCGGCGCAAAGCTGCTTAATCAGCGGAGCCAGAGTATCGGTGTCGTAAACGCCAGTGTGGTCTACCAGGCCGCTTGGCGTGGGGGCCATCCCCAGTGCGCTGATGGATACCTCTTTGCCAGACACCCGAATTTCGGCGATCTTGATTGATTGACTTCCAATGTCAATCCCGATGACGCTATTGAGCTTCTTCTTCGCCATTGCGCAGTTACTGCCTCACTACCCTGACGGGCTATCTTAGCACCCTATGTTGTAGCACGTCAACGACCCCATGAAACTCCACGTGGCCTTGCGCACACAGGACGCTTTGCAGCCAAAGAATGGTTCGCTTCCGCAAACAAAAAAGAATGCTCCGAGTAGGTTACTCGGAGCATTCCTCTTTTGGCTTGCCTGATTACTGTCCGGCGAGCACGGCGCCCCATCGGGGAGCGATGGTTTGGAAGTAGATATCCGAACCTCCGCCGCGTGAACTGGTCCAGAACATCCACACCAGATTGGGGCGTCGGCGACCTGCCGCAACTTCATTGAAGCCGCTGCCAAGCGGGTCCAGCGCGAGTTTCAGCCCAACTTCGTTCGCCGATTCGTCGAACGCGAGAGATCGCTCGGGGAACTCGACGAGGATGCCTGCGGGCAGCGTCACGGTCCGGTTACCAATGTCGCGACCCGTTTCGTCAGCCGCACGATATGTGACCGTGATGGCTTGACCCTCGTTTTGGCTTTCGACATAGACTCGGGCCGAGCGGTTCGGGCCACCGGAAGGATCGATCTGAACGACACCGCTTGCGCCGGACACGTTCATCGCAATCCAGCGGCCTTGCGCATCCAACATCACGTCGGTAGGCAACTCAATACCGAATCGATAGGTCATCAGGCCAGGGCGCGAAGTCGAACCAGTCAGGCTAGCAGTTCGCGTCAGACCGATGATGTACCGGTCATTGCGAGCACGGGTGCTGAGGTTGCCGACCGTGTTGCCTGCGAGCAGGTAACCAGGATCATCCACAAACCGGTCGTCGAAGACCATCGAGACGCTTCGGTAGTTGAAGCCCTCGCTCTCGGTCAGCCTCAGGAAGGCTGGGGTGTAGCGCCCGAAAAGAACCATCGTGCGTGGGATCACCGCGCCACTGAAGCGGATGGAGCCGGTCGCCAGGTCCACATAGACCTTTCCACCGAGCGTGCAATCCCATGAATGAACGGCCGATCCTTCCGCGTTCTGGCGGGTACCAGGCACAAGCACGGATTCCGTGGAGCCCACCCCACCCGTGACGACCAAGCGCCGCACATCGATGGAATTAGCGTTGGCAGCGTTGAAGTCGTTGTCGGTCGAGCGCCATCGTGCACCCTCGGTCCAGTAAAGGCCCGACGAGGCGTCTTGCTCCAGCCGAGTCAATCGCGTGGGATAGAACTGGATGCCGCTGATAGGAGTTCCATCAGGCGAGGAGTTCACGTTGGCAAGGTAGACCTCGTTTTGGTTGCGACCACGGAGCCGGCCGGTGAAAGCGATATCGATCACTCGGCGACCGTTACCCTGGCGCAGGATGGCGCTTGGGTCGGCGACGCTTTCGAACGTGCTCGCTGTCTCCAAGGCCACGCCCATGCTGGTGCCGCGGAAGCCGCCGCCCAATTGGATCCACTGACCATTGCGGAACACGCTGTACATTAGCGAGCCGCCACTATTGGTACCCATCGTGTAGAAGACGGTTGCGGAGTTACCCGACTGAACCACTGATGGCGGGCCGAAGTTGGCTTCTGGGTTAAATGCTTCACCGGAGGGCAAGGTCAATGGCACGGGATCGGTGATCGAGACGCCGGCACTGCTGGTGTTCACGTTCGCGATCATCATGCGCTGCTCTCGCACCCTCGCGCCGGCTGCCGCCGACTGGGTCAGCTCGCCAACGAACGCCATAAACATGGAGCCACGATCGGAGCGACCATTGTCGCTAAGCGTCGAGAACGGCTCGAACGCACCCGCTGTTGGGAAGGCCGGGTCGCGGTACATCACCGAAGTATCGTCGATCTGGGCCGCAGGCAGGCCGAACAGGCTGGCCGCCGAGACGTTCGGATAGGCGTTCACGGAGTGCTGGAACCATCGACCGCCCGTGGCAGCTTGGAACCGGCTGAGTTCGCTCATTCGGGAGGCATCGGGGGTCGGCGTCGTACCGGCGCCCACAGGCAGCGTGGCGATGTAGAGTCGCTGTTGCGGCGGAGTCGCGGCGTCTCCTTCCAGCTTCGGCCGAGCATTGAAGCCGGGCGTGTTGCCGTTTTGGAGGCGGTCGCTGCTGAATGCGATCACGAGCGAGCCATTGCCAGCGCGAGCTCCAGCGGGCTGCTGGTTACGCCACAAGTGCCGTTCCGTGCCGGTGAGTCCAAGGTCATCGACCATTGGCCGAGACTTGTTGGTCTGGCGGCTGGTGAGTCTGGTTTCGCGAACCGTGAACGAGAGCTGCATGCGCTGCTGGTTGTACGGCTCGTAGGTGTTGTTACCCAGGATGCTCAGGGTCGGGAATTGTGCTCCGGCTGTCGAGAAGTCTGTGTCCTCGAAGACAAACACGTCGTTCAGGTACGGTCCGCTCGGCGCGCCAACTGGAATCGAAACGCCAATCTTGGGGTCGAGCTTCGACTCTTCAAACGCCGTATTATCTGGGAACGAGGCGGGCGGAAGGAAGTCACCACCGGTCACGTTCAGGTTCGGATTACTGCGGACACGCGGGTTCACACGCAACCGAGTGGGTTCCGAATCGCCGGGGCGCGGCTTTTGCACAATCACTCGGTTGCCGGGCATGTCGTTCGGCACGAATCGGGCATCAAGGTCGGAGTGCAAGTGCCAGCGCGCATCCAACTCAGCCAGCAGGCTGATGTTGGGCGTACCGCGCATGAAGAGCGGGAACGCTCCAGAAGCACCTTCGGGCTCGTAATTCTTGGCGTTGCGCACGTTCAGCAAGTTCACGTTGCCTTCGTTGAACACGGTGGTGCGACCGAAGAACGGGAACCGAGCGAAGTTGTGATATAGCGGGTTATCCAGCCGGAAGTTGGCATCGTTCCACGGCGCGACGGGCGAGAAGCCCGCGCCTCCAGGGATCGGGCCGAGATTGATGCTCGGCGTCCCGATGTTGATGCGCTCATCCACTGCGATGACACTACGCATGTTCGTAACGCGGAACGGTTCCGTACCGACTCCTCGGAAGAAATCGCGGCCTGGGTTGCCCGAATCCACATAGAACACTTGCGGCGAGGTGTAACCGCCGTTCACTCCGCCGTTTGTCGGCGGCTGGTATTGCGGAACCTCTAGCTCAAAGAGGAACTGCGTCGAATTGAGCCGACGGTTGAGGAACTGGTTGTACTGAGTGGCACTGGTTCGATAGGAGTCGAAATCAGCCGTGGTGTAGTCCGGCGCAACCAAGTCAACGCCCTGGAACTGCGGGTTCTGCACGCCACGGTTTTGCTCCTTGGCCACCTGCACACGGTCGCGTCGAATGTCCGGATAGTCCAAGCTCGTGTTGTTGTTCGGGCTACCTGGGCGGTCTTCAAGGCCGGGATACAGCGTCGAATCGAGTGCCTTCAGGACGCCGTTATTCGGTCCGACGCCGGTCCACCAAAGATCGGTAAGGCTCGTGCGAACGCCGCTCACGCCGCGCTCGGGACCTTGCACCAGCAAGAGCAGCGAGCGGTCATACAGGTACAGGCGATCGTTGGCCGTTTGACCGTGGCTCACGAAGTTGCCTCCGCGCGCATCTTCATACAGCGTGTTTAGCAGCTTTGTGGTGCCAGTCGGAATGATACTGGCGCCGCTTATGATGGCAAGATCGTTGCCATTGCCGACGGTGTCATCTCGGCTCGGCGAAAGTGTCAGGCCGACCGAATCAGGATCGGCGAGTGTGCCCGGTGCGCCAAGTCTCGTCGCGAGGCCCAGCGGGTGCGCCATATAGTAGCGCGGGCTGCTTGGCAGGTACTGCACTTCGTCCAGAGTCCGGTTGGCACCGGGGCGCTCTTGCGAAATGATGGCGATGCGCAGTTGCACGGGTCCGGGGGCAAGGTTGTTGCGGCCCTGCAGGGTGAGCGTCCATGGGACGAGCACCACTCGGCTGCGATTCACATTGGTACCGGTGATCGACTGGGTGGCATAGGACCGGATCGTGGTCGATGCACCTGGAGCGTTGAGCGACACTTGCACGTTATAGGGCGTGCTTGGCGTGCTGAACGCGGGATCAGGCAGGTCATAGACCATGATGTACAGCGTTTCGCCAAACTCAAAGCTGGTGCGGGTGACCTTTCCGGCCGCCGCCGTTACTTGGGCGTAGTCAAGCGTGCCTGCACTGGCTTGTCGCTGGAGCTCTTCAAACTCAGCAGGTAACAGCAGCGACATGCGCGCGTTTTGGGCAATCTGGCCAAGGCGGTCCGCTAGCGTATCCTCAACATCGGGAGCGATGGGGATCGGCGGAATGCCAGGCGTGATGGCTTGACCATCTTCTGGGAAATCGGGGTCGAAGTTCCAGGCATAGAAGTAGCCCAGCTCGTCCGCGCCGTACATCCACGAGAACTCGTCGTCATTCACCGGACCGAGCGTGGTATCGCGGGCGCCGAAAGCCATGGCCGGGACACGCGAATTGGCAGCCGTGGTGACCGACCAAGCCGAGCGCCGACCATTTTGGTTCAGGGTCGGAGTGTCCACGTAGAGCGCGGTGTAGCGACCATCCGTGGTGGGGACGATGACGGTTGGATCTCCGGGCAGAGTCCGCAGCAGACCGGTGGGACCATACGACATCAGGTACGTGAAGCCGAGCGAAGCGCTGGCCGAAGCACCAATTTCAGTGGTATTCCAAAGCACCGAACCGTTCGCGGCATCGTAGGCAGCAACGTTGAAGTTGTCATTGGCTGCGATCAGGGTATCCGGCATTCCGTTCAGGTCCGCTGCCTGGATGGCGGCGGGCGAAGAAGTGCCAAACGGCAGGAAGACAGAAGTGCCGTCCGTATTGCGCGACCAAGCAAGTTCGGCTTCTCCGTTGCTATCCGCATCCAGCTGAGACACGGCGAACAGAGTGTTTGAACCCACAAAAGCGCCTGTGCCGGTTCCAAAGTAGACGTTTCCGAACGCCACGACCGGGGCCATGGTAATGGGGCCGACTGGGTTGGAGCTGAGCTGCGGATAGGTCCAACGAGGAGTGGTGGTCTTCTGCGTCGTGTTGCCGACGGCATCAAGTGCAAAGAGACGCCCTTGAACGGTCGGGACGAAGAGAGTTGGGCCATCGGCGGTCACGCCATAGCTGACCGAACCCACGATAGGACCAAGCGCTGAAGCGACGCTCGCGCTCGGGTAGTCGTCAGGGAAGGTCCAGTTGCGCCTTGTGGTTCCGGCAGTGGAGCCACTAAAGTCGCCCCGGCCGGCCATATCGATGCTGTACACCCGGCCATTGGCAGCGCCAATGTACAGGATGTCTTCGAAATTGCCGCCGCCCGTATCGACTCGCGCAATCGCGGCCGAGCTGAGGTTGAAGCTAGTTGGCATTTCGGCCATGCCGCGCGGACCATCTTGACCGGCAACTTGGTTGGGGTCGTTGGGGTCCTCGCTGGGGTAGACCCAGTAGACGCGGGTATCGCCGGTGGGCACGCCGCCGCCCGTCACACCGCCCGTCGCATCCAGACAGTAGATGCGGCCATTGTTCATGGCCACGACCACCACGTCGGTATCGACGATGCTGTTATTCGGTTGGCGAATGCCAACGCGGGCAAAAACGGGCGTGGAGGTGACTGAAAGGTCAGCGACGCGCGTCACCCGGATGGCGTCCGCGATCACATCGCCGCCGGTACCGCCGTTGGCGACGCGGACGGTGAGGTCTGCACCCGGTACGACATCAAAGATGGCCCGGCTTCCCGAAATGAGGCGGACCCACCCGGTCTGAGTATCCATGTCGATGGAAACCGGGAACACGTTGGCACCCACTTGTACCTCGACGGGTACGTCCTGAGCAGTCGATCCGCCCGGCGGAACCCAGAGGTCCACTGAGTATTGGGCCGGCATCAGCTGAGGCGCGAACACCACCGACGACGTTCCGGCACCGCCTGCAGCGGGTGCCAGGTAGGCGTTCTCGCCGTGGAGGTTGCCAAGGGTGTTATCCAGCGCGAATGCCGCACCTGGCGTTACCCGTCCGTTAACGTTGTCTTGAACCCAAACTTGGTTGAATCGGCGCGGTCCGGGGTACTTCCCGGTGCCGAGCAGCCATTCCTCGCGCTCCACGTTGTAACGACCGACGTCGCTTTGGTCTTCGGTGATGGGTCGCAGAGCGGGCCAAGACCAAGCCAAGTTGCGTCGCCCAAGTTGATCAGGCGGGGTCACTAGCTGGCTGTTGTGGGTGAAGGACGAGACAATCGGGAACTGATAGCTCTTCGCGACGTTGTTGTCCACGAAGGTGCTGTCCTCAAGCCGCGCACCATAGACGCGCCATGGGAACGGAGCACCAGGATCGCTGAGGCGACCCACGACTGCAGAGGCCGCATAGCTGCCGAAAGCACCCTCTTGTCGAGAGATTTCAGCGCCGTCGGCGTAGCAAATAAAGTTGCCGATGGGGTCATCGTAAAGCTGCCCAAACTCATCGCGCACCGCGATGTTGAGTTGGGTGATTTCGATGTTCGAGCTGCCGCTTTCAACGGTATAGACCTCGCTCGTCGTCGCACCATTGGCACCGAGGCGAACCCGGCCGCCGCCGAACTGGAAGGTGTCGATGACTTGATAGATCGGTTGGCCAGGATTGGCTATGTTCTCTACGCC
>JALHPH010000040.1 GCA_022842565.1 Fimbriimonadaceae bacterium | reverse complement strand
ACGTTCACCCAAACGGGCCGGTGGTGCTGCGCCATGCTGACCACCGAGATGGCGCCCGAAACCACCAGAACCGGCCATAGCGGCGACTCCTTCCCAGCGGGTTCGGCTGTGTTTTCCGCACCGTAACCAGCCTTTTCCAGCGCGGCAACCAAGGCAGATCGATCCACGACGACCGGCGCCTCGATGCGGGCCACGCCCGTCGCGTAGTTCACCTCTGCAGACTCGACGCCTTCGACCTTCGCGAGCGCCTTCTCGACCCGCCGCACGCATGCGGCGCAAGTCATGCCCGTCACCCGAATCTGCTGAGCCACTGTGTTTGCCGATTAGTGAGCCGGGGTCAGGGTGTAGCCCTCTTCCGCTGCCCGCGCAAGGAGGTCCTGCAATCCACCAGCATCGCCACTAAAGTCAAATTCGGCGCGAGATCCGGCCAAGTCCACCTCGGGCTCCGATGCCCCAGGCGTCTCAGTAATGACTTCGGTCAGTGCGCGCACGCAGTGCCCACAGCTCATTCCGGTGACGGCAAATTTCAATCGTTCCATAGGTTCCATAATACCCCATAGGGTTTACTTCATTAAGCGTGAGAGGGTCTGCCGAAGTTCCGCGAGCTGCTCCTCTTGCGACATCGGTTCCCGCCCTTCAAAGGTACGTTCGCCCATCAGGCAGTGTTCCACGTGGTCCGACGCGATCTCGGCCCCAACCTGGTTCAAAGCGGACCGCACAGCCGCGATTTGGGTGAGCACCTCCATGCAGTAAGTCCCCTCCCGCAGCATCCTCCGCAAGCCACCCACTTGGCCCTCGATGCGC
This sequence comes from Fimbriimonadaceae bacterium, assembly GCA_022842565.1. Classification (GTDB taxonomy): domain Bacteria; phylum Armatimonadota; class Fimbriimonadia; order Fimbriimonadales; family Fimbriimonadaceae; genus JAFLBD01. Next base: position 8,676 of record JALHPH010000040.1, on the reverse strand, counting down.
GCCAAACGACGGTCAATCGAACTCTGACCCTTCATTCAATCAATATACCCCTCCAGGGTATATTTAAGCAGGAACGCCAGCCCACGCCGCATAAAACCGCTCGCGCGCCGCCTTAGCTCGATCCGACGCATCCAGCCCAGCCACATTCAGGTGGCCCATTTTGCGGCCAGGGCGCGCCTCTGATTTCCCGTACCAGTGCACATGCACACCGGGGTCGCCCGCAATGGCTGCAACCAACCCGCGCCGCCAGTCGCCGACGCGCTCTTGACCCAGAAGGTTGGCCATCGCCGTTGGCGTCCCATCCACCGGCGCTGGCTCCAAGCCGAAAACGACCCGGACATGTTGCTCAAATTGGCTGACCCCACCCCAATCCAGCGAGTAATGGCCCGTGTTGTGCGGCCTCGGTGCGATCTCATTAACGCTGATGGCCCCGTCCTCAGCTTCAAAGAGTTCCACCCCAAAGAGCCCAACCCCGCCCATGGCCAGCGCTGCGGCCATCGCCACCTTCGATCCATCCGATTCTGATGGAAAAACGAGGTCGCACACGTGGTTCACCTGCACTGTTTCCATGGTCGGAAAGCACCCGACCTCGCCCTTCGCGGTCACCCAGACCATCACCGCCAGCTCACGCATAAACGGCACAAAATCCTCGGCCATCCAGCCGCCGCCGGACCACAACACCCGGTGCTGCTCCAGCTCATCAGGAGTACGAGCATAGCGCGTTCCCTTGCCGTCGTAGCCTCCGAACCGAGCCTTCAGGACCATCGGGAAGCCGATTTTGCTGACCGCCGCCGCGCCATCATCCTGCAGCGCGACCGCTCGTGGAGTGGGCACGCCCGCCTCGTGAAGCCGTTGCCTCTGTGTCAATTTGTCCTGAATCGTCGCGAGCGCATCCAGGGTCGGAATCAATGCTCCCTCATCACGCCCGCTCATCTGAATCGCTTTCGCGATGCTGCTGGCGGGCACAAACTCGTTCTCAAGCGTGACCCGAGCGCATTGCGAAAAGACCGCGGCGAGGGCCTGCGGGTCGGCAAGCGGCCCGACGATCGCGGGTGACACTTGGCTGGCGGGGGTCGATTTCCCCGGATCAATACTCAGACATCGAAGGCCCATCCGCTGAGCCGCCTGAATGGTCATCCGCGCTAATTGCCCCCCTCCGAGGACGCCCAAATCGTATTGCAGCTCCATGCTGCCGGAGTCTACGGCACCACGCGCACAATCTGCTGATCTGCAATCGGCACTCGGCTGGCGGTCGCCACCGACGACTCGGGGATCACTCCGATCAGCTCGTTCCCGGCCGAGCGCAAGCCGTGCCGGCGCACATGGCCCTCCACCCAATTCAGCACGTCATCCACAGGAGTATTTTCCGGCTGGGTCAGGTTCATGGAGACCTGGCACTGGTCGCGACTGGCCAGCGGCAAACCCAAAGCACGAACAGCCACCAACCTCGAATCGCCCGCATCCCGGGCTTCCCGCATCGCCTTCGCGATCGCCTTAACTGCGCTCAAATGAATCCCGTGGAAGTTGGCATTCAGCGCAATCAGGAAGCCGCGTTCACCCATCACGGTCGCGCCGAGGCGCGGATGAACATGGTCGGGCCCGAAGTCTGGATTCAGCACTTGCATCTGCAATCCGCCAAACCCGCCGCGCCGCAATGTCGGCAGATCGCCGGCGTGTTTTCCACGCTCCGAGCGCTCATAAAGGTAAATCGGGATGCCGAATTGCTGGGCCAGCCGCTGTCCAAATGCCTCGATCTTCAGAGCCAGAGGGTACGAAGTACTGTGATCCAGGCGGATGAACGGGCAAACGTCCAACGCGCCAATGCGCGGATGAACGCCCACATGCCGGTTTAGGTCTATCCGCTCGAAAGCAGCCTCGCTCAGCCGCTCCAGCCGTTCGAAAACCACCTCGGCATCCCCGCTGAAGGCCGTGACCGTGCGATTGTGGTCCACATCCGATGCCAAAAAGTGGATCGTCAGACCCCAGCCACTCAACAGCGATTCGAAGAGCTGGAGCAGATCACGGTCGCGACCGAACGACCAATTCGGCACCGTTAGCAAACGCATCGGCTTAGAGCGCGACCACGTTGTAGCCGCTATCAATGAAGATCAGCTGCCCGGTGACTCCCTTACTCAGGTCGCTCATCAGATAGACCGCCGATCCGCCGACCTCGTCTGGCCCGAAGCTCCGCTTCAGCGGCGAGACTTCCTCTACGTGCTTGATCATGCCGCCAAGATCCTTCACGCCACGCGCTGCGATGGTATTGATCGGGCCCGGCGAAAGGGTGTTCACCCGGATTCCGCGATCTCCCAAGTCGACGGAAAGATAGCGCACGGTCGCCTCAAGCGCAGCCTTGGCCACGCCCATCACGTTGTAGTTCTTGGCCGCTCTCGTGGACCCCAGGTAACTGAGCGTCATCAGACTCGCGTCGTCGTTCAGCACCGGCTCCAAGGACCGGGCCAGGGCCACGAACGAGTAGCAAGAGATGTTGAGTGCGGTCATGAACCCTTCTCGCGAGGTGTCGATAAAACGCCCCTGAAGGTCCTCGCGGTTGGCAAACGCCGCCGCGTGGACCACGAAGTCCAAAGTGCCATAAACTTCCTTCACCCGCTCAACCAGTGCCTCCATTTGGGCATCCTCCGAAAAATCGACCACGAAAGGAGAATAGGCGTCGTTTCCGTCGATCAGCTTGTTGACCCGCTCCAGCAGATCGGGATTCTGAGCACCTACTCCAACTTTTGCACCATGAAAAGCTGCAGCTTGGGCTATTCCCCAACCGATACTATTCTTGTTAACAACGTTGAGGACGAGGCCCTTCTTGCCATCTAGAAGCATGGAGAGATTATAGCCACCCCTCAACCCTGACGATTACAACTCATGATCTCGGCCGATCTGCACGAAACACTCCACCGAGCGCTCAGTACACGCGGCGGGCTTTTCCAGCCAACCAGCGCGCGCATGGGGCTGTATCACATGGCCATGGATCAGCGCGCTCTCGGTGCCTACTATAGGCGCGCCTTCGTCGAGAGCTTCCGGATGATCAGCGATCACTTGGCGATGCTGAACGGCATCACGCGTGACAAAGTCATCGGTCAACCCGGCAGCGCAGTTTCCAACTTCTTCCTCAGTCTTCCGAGCATCACCGACACCGTTCTGACGGAGTCCAAGTCCAACGACCCGACTCTCGCCTCCTTAACGCTCGCCATAGAAGACGCCATTGAGCGCCTAGCCGCCGAAACCCACTACGAGCTGACGCATCTACGCTCGGCCGCAGCGTGTCGCATCGAGGGCCTTCCGGACCGCCTGCTCAAGACCCGCGCCCTCGCCGACGACGCCGTCATCAAGAGCCTGCACTGCGAAGCCAACGACCGCAGCGAATGGCTCGGCGAAAGCGCAACCCAGTTTAGTGAAGTCCTCGATCAGCCGGTTGGTAGTAGAGATCCCATGTCTTGGCTCTTGTTCGGCTGGATCAAATGGCGACGCGAAGGAGCCCGCGAAGACGTGGTGCGCGCCATGCACCAAGCCTGCCTGACAAGCAGCACTCAGCACGACGAGGTCTATCAAGAGGCGCACCGCCATCTGGCGATGGTCCAAGCTGAGCGCGGCGACCATGACGCCGCCTGCCAAAGCATTCTCAAGGCACTTGACGCACGGCCCTCGGCTCTGCTAATGGTCGAAGGCGTGCAATACGCCGCCCAAGCCGGACGCATGGACGACGCCTTCTCGCTCTGGGAAAGAGCCTTGGCGCATTGGCCGTTTGCTCTCCTCGCGCTCATCGAGTCGAAGGAGCTACTCCTTCACGCTCCAAAGTTTGCTCAGTTTGCGCAGGAATCAGAGAAGAACGAGCGTAACAAAGCCCGCAAGGCCATTTCTCAGCTGAAAACGCACAAGGAGAACACAGAGCGACTGATCGAAGAGCAATCGCTTGACGTGAGTCTCCCAGCTTCCATCAGCTATCAACTCGACCAATTCGTGGAGCAACTAAAGCACGCCAGCGCCCCCGCTGCAAGCTTCATCGCCCAAGAGAGCGCCCGGCTGGCGGAAGAGATTCACCAGGTCGTCGGCAAGCAGCTTGAGCGAGCCCACCTATTGGCCCGTAATGAACGGCAGCAAGCCCAAGGCGAGCTTGAGCATCTTGAAAAGCTAAAGGACAAAGTCATACTGGGCCTGGAACACCAAAATCAGCAAGCCTTGAGTGACGAGAGGGTGAAGCTTGGCCTCATCGGCGACAACGGTCCGTCGTCCTCGGGCTGCATGGCCAGCGGTGCCATCACTGCGGTGTCACTCACCGTCTACTTCGTTCTGTGCACTCTGATGCCGAGTCTGGCTGCCCGCATCGGGCCAAATACCGCGATCGGCGCGTTCTTAATGCTGGTTCTCGGCCTGCCGGCCGCGCTGGGCGGGTTGCACGTTTTCTCGCGAATAACGCAGCAATGGGGCGCCGAAAAACAGCTGGAGACCCGTACCCGAGAGATCGACGAGAACACAAAGGCGCAGATTCGAGCCATCGAGTCGGACTTCCGTATAAAGCAGCAAGCGATTCTGGACCGGGTCGAGCAACTGAGGCAAAAGGAAGAAGCTGCAGCTCAGCGGTACTCGCAGCACCAGAACTCGCTCCGAAAACCGACCGAAATCGAAAACCTAGCCGCCTAAATCCTAGTATCCTCTTGGGCATGACCAAATGGGTCGCCGTGGCCATGCTGAACTTGGCGCTGGCTATGGGCCTGGGTGCATTTGGCACCCACTCACTCCGCGAGCATCTGTCCGAAAAGGCCATGCGCCAGTTCCAAACAGGTTCGCAATATCACTTCTATCTCGGGCTCACCCTGTTGGTGATCGCGTTGGCCATTCACCAAGGCGCGTTGCCAAAGACCGGAGCATGGATGCCTGCCACGCTGCTGGCTGGCGGCTGGATGTTTAGCGGAAGCCTTTATGCGCTCAGCACCACCGGCGTCGGTTGGTGGGGGGCGGTCACGCCGATCGGCGGAGTGCTCACCATCGGCACTTTGCTGGCGGTGGCCTTTCAGTGCTGGAGGGCCGCATGAGACCTTTCGTATTCGCCCTGATTGCCTGTTTGTTGGTCGGTTGCCAGAAGAGCGAACCGCCGCTTTACCCCCTCGCGACTCCCTTCCAGGGCCTCGCGACCGATGGCAAACACTATTCCATGCTGGTGCTCAGTCAAGGAAAACCGCTTGTGGTCGCGTTCTTTCATGCCGAGCACAACGAGTCTCTGGAATGGGTCCTAGCCGCTCAGGGCTGGGCAAGCCAAGAAAAGGAATGGCTCGGAGTGCTAGGCGTCACCACCGTGCCGGAACTAGACATTCCGCAATGGAAAATGCAGCACCCCGACATCCTGCCAAGCATCGGTGATATGGATCGCCGGATCATGCAGAACTACAACGCCCAGGAGTCAGTGAGTCTGGCCCTCATCGCAGGCGACGGCACTTGGCGCGGCACCTTCAGGCTCGCAGACAAACAATCCATGAACGCCTTCCGCGCCGCGCTCAAAAAAGCAGTGCCCGAGCGCAGCGCTCAAATCGATGCGATGAGAGTGCCCCCGCTAAGTACTGAGCGAAGCCTTACTGAGAAGTGACGACTGCGTCGTAATCGCCAAGATAGCCCATCGCAGTCTCGGCATCGATGCAATACACCACCAAATCGAACTCGGTGGACTCCAAATGGTGCACGATTGTTTCAACTTTGAACCAGTTCATCTGATCAGGAAACTGAACAAAATCCCCAACGATCGGCCGCACCTTTACAGTTCTCAGTTCCTTGCGCCAATTCCATGAATCCGCGTTTCGATAAACCAACTGTATTGTAATTTCGCCCTTACTCATTCGTAAACCCCAAGTCCTTAAAAATCATACCAAACCCAACATATGAGTTTCGGGAGGTTGAGTTCGGGGGGTTACCATGGCTACAGCGAATCAAGTATTTGTACGGAAAACCTTAAACTCCGCGATCTCGACTACAATAGCTCCTACCTTTGATTCTTGTCATCGATAACTTTGATAGTTTTACGTATAACCTCGTCCAGTACCTTGCGCTATGCGGGGCTGAGGTTCAGGTGAGGCGCAACGACGCCATCACACTCGACGAAGTCAAGCATTTTGGGTTCGCAGGGATCATGCTTTCGCCCGGACCCTGCACGCCGCGCGAATCAGGCGTCTGCCTCGACATCGCGCGGGCCGCTCTTTCCGACCAACTTGGGGGGCTCCCATTGTTCGGGGTGTGCCTAGGTCACCAAGCCATTGGGTTCGTTTCCGGCTCGACCGTCGATCGCGCGCCCACCATTCGCCATGGCAAAACCAGCGTGCTGGAGCACACGGGCCAGGGTATCTTTCAAGACATCCCCAGCCCGTTCAAAGCGGTGCGATATCACTCACTCACCATCTTGGACGATACCCTGGCAGATGAATTTGAAGTCACCGCCCGCGCCACGGATGACGACGCGATTATGGGCATCCGCCACCGTCACCTTCCCATTGAGGGGGTGCAGTTCCATCCCGAATCGGTTCTGACCGAGCACGGCATGAAGTTGGTCCAGAACTTCGTCAACCAGACCCAGCGCTAAAGCGACTCGATGAACTTCACCAGAGCTGCTTGCTCTCCTTCGGGCAGCTTCTCGTAGGCTGATTTGCTCGCAGACGCCTCGCCACCGTGACCCCGGATCGCCTGGTCCAGCGTGGTGGCCGATTCGTCGTGCAGATACGGCCCGCTCATGTAGCCGATGCCCCAGAGGGGCGGCGTCCGAACTTCTTGCGGTGCAATCTTGCCCTCACCGTGCAGGGGGCCATCCCCCATTTCGTGCAGAAGCAAGTCGGTATACGGCCGGATCGTGCGGCCCGAAAGCTCGGGGAACTTCGCGTTTTTACCCGTCACGTGCTCCGGCGTATGGCAGCTCCCGCAATTCAACTGCGCAAACAGCTCTGCGCCGCGACCCTTCCGTGGCACCGTCGGGGGCTGCTTCAGATAGCGCAAGAAAAGAGTAGTCGCGTCGAGCTGGTTCTGATCGAGCGTTCGATCCGGGCCCAGCTTTTCGTCATAGAGATCCATGCCTAGCTCAACCCGATAGGCATCGCGCACGAACCCATCAAGCGTCGCGAAGCTGGATTTCCAACCAAATCGCCCCCATCCATCGCTGACTTTCGGCATGCGGCCCGAGATACCGTTCCCGTCTTTGTCGGTCGGGTCGGCCAACGCCAATAATGCCGAATCTGGAATGAGCTCCAGCTGCCCAATTCCAAAGAGTGGCTGGCTTTTCCGGCGAACCACCGTATCCGTCACCGCCTCTGCAACCGGCTTCCCGCCGACCCACCGAAACCGGCGGGCGTTGCTTGTTCCGGAAATCGATCCGGTGTCCCACCGCATCATCACGGTCGGCGTGGACTGCGGCCTCACACCGCCCACAGCCGGTTCAATGTGGCACCTTATGCACCGTCGTTCATTAAAAAGCGTGCCCTCATCCGGCGTCCATTGGGTGGCGAACATGCCGCGCCCAAGCGACACCATCCGCTGCGTCAACCGATCTTCCGGCTGGATCACCCCGCCGAGCCTAACTTCTGGCTCTGGTTCGGCTTCCTGGCGCAAAGCAACTGCTCCAGCCACGCACAGCGCCGGACCCGCCAAGAGCAGTGCGGTCAGCCTTTGGCGAGCCACGGTGCCCCCATTCTTTCAAGATATTTCGCCACGATGTCGTACTCCAAATTGACGGGCGAACCGGGACGGAGGTCCGAAAGGTTCGTCGCGACCAGCGTATGTGGAATCACCCACACTTCAAAACAGTTGCCCTGCGGCGCGACCACCGTCAAGCTCACGCCATCAATGCAAATCGATCCCTTGTCCACCAAGTATCTTGCGCTATCACGCGGGATTTCAAAGCAAAAAACCGTCGATCCCATGTGTTCGCGCGTCGAAACCAGCACGCCCGTGCCATCCACATGGCCCTGCACCCAGTGGCCGCCCAGTCGATCCATCGGCCGGAGAGCACGCTCCAGATTCACTCTGCTGCCATTCTCTAGCCGCGCGAGCGCAGTTCGCGCGAGGGTTTCTTCACTTAGATCAAACTCCGCTGAGCCCAGCGACATCGACACAACGGTCAGGCAAACCCCGTTTACAGCGACGCTTTCGCCCATTTGCAAGGCATCCGCCGCTGTCCAGGAAGGATCAATATCAATTCTTAGCCGCAAAGGACCAGCAAATTGACACGTCCCGACTGCCTGAACAAGCCCGGTGAACAACGTTAGGCTCCTTCCGCCCTTTTCTTGATGGCCGCCAACACGCCCTCCATGTTCTTCACTACGAGCATAAAGACCACGTTCTTCACCAGCGGTCCCAACATCGGCACCTGATACTCGTATTCGACCACGGAGTTAAAACGTGTCCCGCCGTTCTCTTCCAAAAATGCCCATTCCCCTGAGAGGTGATCGTAATCGCCCTTTAGCTGTGTAAATTGGCAGGTTTTTTTGACGGGGTCCCAAAGATCTTCCTGACGCCAGCGCACCTTCAATCCGAAGGCCGAGACGATGCCAACCCAGTCGCTGACGATCCGCTCGCCCTCCGTTTCCACAATCGTGAGGCTCTTCACGTCCTCCATGAACTCTGGAAATGAGCCATTATCACGAGCAATCTCGTAGACACGGGCCAGGGGAGCATCGATCCATATCGTTGTTT
>JALHPH010000039.1 GCA_022842565.1 Fimbriimonadaceae bacterium | reverse complement strand
GATGAAGTTCATCAACGCGGCGAAGTTCCACGCCGGGCGGTTCGAGCCTCGGCAAGCGCGGGTCACCCTGCCAGAGTTCCACTTCCTCCTGGACCGCTTGCCGCATTGGCAAAGGGCCTATGGCCCGCGCGGGTTCTTTCAGTTTCAGGTTTTCGCTCCGGCGGCCATCGCTCCGTCGCTCTTTCCGGTGCTCAACGAGGCGTTTTTGCAGGCTCGTTTTGTTCCTTTTTTGGCTGTACTGAAATGCCACCGCCCCTCGCCCGCGCTGCTCGACTACTCGCTCGATGGGTTTTCGCTCGCGATGGACCTCCCCAATTGGCTAGACAACCCCGATTTCCGGCCGTTCATGGACCGCGTCATCGACCAAGTCCTCGAAGCGGGAGGCAGGTTCTATTTTGCAAAGGACCAGTTGCTTCGTCCCGAACATGCCCGGCAATACTTGGGCGAGGAGCGACTCGCAGAGTTTTTGGAAGCCAAGGCACGGCTGGACCCCGAGGGCGTGCTCTCATCTTCCTTGCTGGAACGCCTCGGGCTGACCCACCGAGTATCCTAGCCGGTAGATCCTCCAATGCCCATTCCCTCTCCTAATCAGCTGGACGCTCTGCGCCAGCACCTTCGCCCCGGTGCGCGGGTGCTCATCACCAGCCACGTGAACCCGGACGGCGACGCCATCGGGAGCGCCCTTGCCGCGCGCGCCCTTGCCCTTGGGCTCGGCGCGTTGCCCGAGGTCGTGCTCCACCACCCGGTCCCCAGCTACCTGCAATTTCTGCCTGGAACCGAGCACATTTTGTCGGCCCCAACCCAGCCTGCCGATGTTGCGATGATTCTGGACCTGAACGTGCCTGACCGCCTCGGTTCGGTGCGAGAGGCCATTGAAGCCGCGCCAACGACCATCTTGATTGACCACCACCTCGGCAACGAAATCAATGCGGACCTCTGCCTGATCGACACACACGCCTCCGCAACGTGCCTGATTCTGAGTCGGTGTTTTGAGCCGCTTGGGGTCGCGCCCTCGCCCGAGATTGCCTCGCTGTTATTGGCGGGCATCATCACCGATACGGGCAGCTTTAGGTATCCCAACACGACCGCAGAGGCGCTAGACACGGCCGCGCGGTTAGTCAGTTATGGCGGCGACATCGTCGGCATCAGCCGGGCCGTGTATTCGAGCCGTCCGCTGAGCGGCATTCGTCTGCAGCAACGGTTTCTGGATTCGCTGAAAACCTTTGCGGAGGACCAAGTTGCGACGGCCATCATACGGTCCGAGGACTTTGAAGCGACCGGAACCGTTGATGAAGCCACCGAGGGTTTTAGCGGCATGCTGATGTCGGTGGACACCGTGCGAGCGGCCGCGATTTTGCGCCAAGAACCTGGTAAGAAAGTCCGTGTCAGCCTGCGCTCTAAACCGCCGCTCGATGTCTCTAAGGTCGCGCAACAGTTTGGCGGCGGCGGGCACGCCAATGCAAGCGGATGCGTTTTTGAAATACCCATCGATGAAGCGGAGGAACTGGTCCGAGCGGCCCTCATCAAATGCTTGGAATCGTAGTCGTCAACAAACCTCAGGGAATCACTTCGCATGACGTGGTGAACCGGGTTCGGCGTGCGCTGGGCACCAGGCGTGTGGGCCATGCCGGCACGCTCGACCCGATGGCCACCGGCGCTCTGGTGGTGGCGGTCGGGCCAGCCACGCGCTTCCTGCAATACCTGAGCCTAGAACCCAAGACCTATCGCTTCACGGTGAAGTTCGGGCAGGAAACGAACACCCAGGACGCCGAGGGCGAAGTGGTCGGCGGCGGCCCGGTGCCGGACGACCTGGCACCCAAAATCGAGGACCTGCTTCCCTCTTTTCGGGGCGGTATCGAGCAGCTGCCGCCCATGTATAGCGCGATCAAGAAAGACGGTAAGCCGCTCTACCTTTACGCTCGACAGGGCGAAGAAGTCGAGCGGGCGCGGCGCACGATTACCCTCTTCGATTACCAGCTGATTGAAGTTGACGGCGACACGGCGAGCCTAGAATGCACCTGCAGTGGAGGGACCTACGTTCGGACCCTCGCCCACGATTTAGGGCAGAAACTGGGTTGCGGGGCGCACCTGGTGGCCCTGGAGCGAACCCATGTCGGCCGATTCACGCTGAACGAGGCGATTCCGCTGGACGAGGTGTCGCTAGAGCGTATCATGCCGCTGCGAGAAGCGCTGGAGCCGCTGCCGATGGTCACCCTTCCGCCGGACGTGGAGGCGCGCATCCGAGAAGGGCAAAGGGTCCCACTGCGGCCCGTGCCCGACGGAAAATTCGTAGGAATGCTTGATGGACGGGGCGAAGTGATTGGCGTGGCCAGTCTGCGGCTCGGCTCCCTTCAGCCCGAATGCGTGATTCCTCGTGAACCTCTTTCTCCTGCGAATTGACCCCGACACGCGCACTCGCCGCGAGAAAACCCACTACCTTCTTTGGGCGGGGGCGTGGCTGGCGGTTACAGTCATTGCGCTCCTGATATCACCGAGCAAATCGGGCCACGGGACTCACCGGCAGCTCGGTCTGCCGCCATGCGGCGCGGTGATGGTGTTTCAGCGACCTTGCCCTGGTTGCGGCCTGACCACGAGCTTCGCCGCGACGGTTCGCGGGCAGTTCGAGCATGCGTGGAACAGCAATCCTTTCGGACCGATTTTCTACGGAATGTTCACCCTCACGGCGTTGCTCGCTCTTTTTGGCTATGCGACGGGACGGCGAATCAACTCGGACGGGCCCGTTTACCGCGGATTCATGTTCACACTTATCGCCGGGTTTATGGCATGGGGGATGTGGCGGTTTGCGACGGAGCGCATCCCAGCGAGCGAAGTCGTCTCACCCCAATCCAGGCTCTTTCAAAGCGTCCTCGGGCATCCCGAATAAGCTGGGAACGCCGCCAGTGTGCCAAAAGAGGATCTTACCGCTGTAGCGGCCCTCTTCGATCCCTTTCATCAACGCGCCAAACGCTTTGGCGCTATAGATCGGGTCGAGCAGAATGCCCTCGGTTTGGGCCATCCAGTGCATCGCGCGCTGGCCAAGTTCGCTCGGCACGCCGTAGCCCGGACCCACTGCGTCAAAGTCGATTTCAAACTGTTTGGCTTCGAGCGCTACGAACTGTGGAAATCTTTCGGCGCATGCTTTGCTGAGCGCCTCAAAGTCGTAGATGATCTCTGGCTCTGGGTCACAGCCCATTCCGACCACCCGCGTACCTGGCAGCGCCATGGCGAGACCCACTTGCGTACTGCCGCTACTGGAGGCCGTGACGATGATTTCGAACGGCTGATTCAGTTCGCCGGCAGCTTCCGTGAATGCGTATGCCCCCAGCGGAGTGCTTCCCCCAATCGGAACGCGATAGACCCGCTTGCCCGCACCTTCTAGCGCCTCGGCAGCATCTTCCGCGCGGCGGTAAAGGTCGGACCAGTGACCCGATACGTAGATATGCATATGGACTCCAAAAAGCTGATTGAGTTGCGGGTTCCCGGTGACGTTGCTCAGTAGGCCCCTCGGCGGCTCGACGCCTTCTTCGAACGGCAGCTCCATCAGGGCTGCATGGCATTCGAGACCGGCCATTCTGCAAGCCGCGCCTAACTGACGTACAAAGTTGCTTTGAATCGCACCACAAGTCACCACCGCATCAGCGCCTTGCTCGATCGCTTCCCCGATAAGGTACTCCAGTTTTCGGGCTTTGTTGCCTCCGCCCGCAAAACCGGTGAGGTCGTCGCGCTTCATCCAAAGGTCCACGCCCAGCGCTGCCGAAGCCCGATCCAAACGATGGAGCGGGGTCGGCAGCAGCGCGAGCGGAAACCGTGGAAGCACTTAGCTGAGTTTCGAAGCTAGGCGTCCGAACGCAGTTGCGCCGGCGTAGATGGCCTGGATTCCGAGCTGCTCTTCGATGCGAAGAAGTTGGTTGTACTTGGCAACGCGGTCGGTGCGGTTAGGCGCGCCGGTCTTGATCTGGCCGCAACCGGTGGCGACGGCGAGGTCCGCGATGGTGGCATCCTCGGTTTCGCCGGACCGGTGGCTCATGACGGCCGTGAACTGGGCACGCTTGGCCATTTCCACGGCGTTCAGCGTCTCAGTCAGCGAACCGATCTGGTTGACCTTCACCAGAATCGAGTTGGCCGAACCCTCGGCAATGCCCCTCGCGAGCCGATTGACATTGGTGACGAAAAGGTCGTCGCCGACGAGTTGGCATCGGTCGCCAATGCGCTGGGTAAGCAGCGCCCAGCCCTTCCAGTCATCCTCGCTCAATCCATCTTCGATGCTAATCAGCGGATACTTCTCGCTGAGCGAAACCAGGTAGTCCACTTGCTCCTCGATGCTGCGCTTGGTGCCGTTCTTGTAGCTGTAAACGCCATCAGCGAAGAACTCGGTCGCGGCGGCATCGATGCCCAGATAAATCTCTCGGCCGGGCTCATAGCCCGCTTTGGCGATGGCCTCCAAAATGTAATCGAAGGCCAGCTCTTGCGATTCCAGGTTCGGCGCGAAGCCGCCCTCGTCACCGTAGCCCGTGCCCAAGTTGTTGGACTTCAGGACTTTCTTGAGCGCGTGGAACACTTCGGTCCCGGCCTGGAGCGCTTCGCTGAAGGTATCAAACGCGACCGGCAGCACCATGAACTCCTGAAAATCCACGTTCGAATCGGCGTGTTGGCCGCCGTTCAGAATGTTCATCATCGGCACTGGGAGGGTGTTGGCGTTGACGCCGCCGACATAGCGGTAGAGCGGTAGACCAGCAGACTCAGCTGCGGCCTTGGCCACTGCCAGCGAAACGCCAAGGATGGCATTCGCGCCAAGTTTGGCTTTGTTTTCGGTGCCGTCCAGTTCCAGCATCAGTTCGTCGATGGCCGCCTGGTCGGTGGCGTCCACGTCCAGCAACCGAGTCGCGATCGTCTCGTTAATGTTCTCGACGGCCTGCAGAACGCCCTTACCCAGGTAACGGTCCGCGTCGCCGTCGCGCAACTCAACGGCTTCAAATGCACCGGTGGAAGCACCGCTTGGTACGGCGGCCCGCCCGAGCGAACCGTCATCCAAAATCACATCCACTTCCACGGTGGGGTTGCCGCGACTGTCCAAAATCTCACGCGCTATCACATCAACGATCAGTGCCATATCGCCCGTAAGGGTACCAGCCCGAGCCGCCCTGGCCGTGCAATCCGCCCCCTCCGTGACGTAGAATCTTGGGAGACATGTCGCAAGGTTTAGGTCGCGAGAGTTATTTTTGGCACAAGTTGCATTCGCTCACGGGCATCCTGCCGGTCGGCTATTACCTTGTTCAACACCTGACACTCAATTCGTTCACGCTCGTGAGCCCAGCAGCGTTCAATGGTGTGATTCACTTCTTCGAGGGACTTCCGAAGCACCTGTTCCTCATCATGAAGTACGGCCTGGTGTGGGCCCCGCTCATTTTCCACGCGGTTTATGGCCTTTTCATAGTGATGCGGGCCGAGCCGAATTATTCGAATAAAGCGTATAAGTGGCGCGAGAACCGCATGTACGTGCTCCAGCGCATCAGCGGCGTACTGGCTTTTCTGTTCTTGTGTTGGCACATGGCCACCACCTCGGTTGCAGCAACCCTCGCCGGAAACACTAGCGTCATCGAATATGCCTCGTGGCAAGCCAAGCTGACCAGCAACGGCTACGTGCTGTTTGTCGTCTATCTGATTGGTATCATTGCCAGTACCTATCACCTTAGCTATGGCATCTGGAATTTCTGCATACGTTGGGGCATCACCGTTAGTGAAGTTGCCCAAGCACGTATGCTGAAGTTTTCAGCTGCGGCATTCGTGGCACTCACCCTCTTGGGATGGGCGGCGCTGGCTGGATTCCTGATTCACGACCCCAAGAAGGGTGCCGAATCTCACCAGAAGATTGAAACGCGCATCGAATCCCCAGTCCGTGCCTTGTAAGCAACGTTTTGTCAGCAACCATTCGCCATGGAGCCATCTGAAACTCCGCAAGATCCTGCACTCGTCGAATTGAAGCGACAGAATGAGCTTCTCACCGAGCTCGTGGTGATGCAAAAGGACCTGAAAGCGGGCTTCATTCAGGGGCTGGTGCGGGGCTTTGGCGGTGTCGTGGGTGCAACGCTCGTTGTGAGTTTGCTAGTCGCCATTTTGCAACCGCTTCGCAAGTTTGAAGCCCTCGAACCGGTGCTAAACCGCATTGCCGAAGCGCTGGAACAGAAGCCGAGCCGGTAACCTGCAACCGTCAGTCGTATTCGGCGTATTACGTAGAGGAATCGGCACCTACACGACATGTCGCTCACAGAATTTTTGTTCTCACCGGCCACCATGCCCTTCGCTATCGCCATAGGCGCGGTATTGGGTCTCGCGGTGATCGAGGTCGCTGGCCTGCTTTTCGGCGCGACCTTCGGCGATGGCTTTGAGGCCGACGCGGATGTCGTCGGGCCGTTCGATTGGCTCCACCTCGGCTCCATGCCCATTATCTTGTGGCTTTTGCTTCTGGCCATGGGTTTTGGACTGGGTGGCTATATCACGCAGTACATTGCGGTGCAGGTGACGGGCGGGTTCGCGCCGCTTTGGGCCGCCGTAGCAGTGGCTCTGATCGGCATGGTGCTGGTGACTCGGTTGGGCGGCTCGCTGCTCAAGCGCACGCTCATCAAAGATGAGACAGATGCGTTGCCCACTGCGGGCATGGTCGGCAACCTAGCGACCATCACACTCGGCGAAACGAGGCGTGGAATGCCTACGCAAGCCAAGTTTCGAGATCAGTTTGGGACGACCCACTATGTGCAGGTCGAACCACTTTCGGAGAGCTCAACCTACCATCACGGCGACGAAGTCGTTCTGGTGGAATGGACCGGTCACTCCTTTTTCGTCATCGGTCGGGATGAATCCTTGGATTTCCTGAACGACCCCTCTCTCCGCGCCTCGGAGCCTCTCAAGCAGCCGGAGCGAACCCAATAAGCCAGTGCCAGAAGAAACAAACATCCAACTGATTCTTGTAATCATTGTCCTTTTCGTCGTCTCCATCGTCGTGCTCGGAGTCGTCATTTCGCGGCTCTATGCTCGCGCCACCAAGGAGACAAGCTTCGTCCGAACCGGTTTGGGCGGCCAAAAAGTCGTCATGAATGGCGGCGCCATTATCCTGCCGGTATTGCACGAAACCATTCGTGTGAACATGAACACGCTGCGGCTCCCGGTGGAGCGCGGCAAGGATAGCGCGCTCATCACCAAGGACCGCGTGCGTGTTGACGTGCAAGCCGAGTTCTTTGTCCGCGTCAAGCCGACCGAGGACGCCATCGCCGACGCCGCCCAAACGCTGGGTACACGGACCATGGAGCCGGCCGCTCTGAAGGAACTCGTCGAAGGTAAGTTCGTCGACGCCCTTCGCGCCGTTGCCGCCGAAATGACCATGGAGGAACTGCACGAGCAGCGTGTCCAATTTGTTCAGCGCGTGCAAACCACCGTGTCCGAGGACATCTTGAAGAACGGTTTGGAGCTGGAATCGGTCTCGCTGACCAGCCTCGACCAAACCAATATGGAGTTCTTGAACCCAGACAACGCGTTTGACGCCCAGGGTTTGGCCAAGCTGACCGAAACGATCGAGCTCAAGAGAAAGGAGCGCAACGACATCGAGCAGACCAACCGCGTCGCGATCCAGGAGCGCAACCTAGAAGCCACCCGCCACCTGCTGGCGCTCCAAAAGGAAGAGGAGTACGCCAAGCTGGAGCAAGAGCGCGAGGTGAGCATCCGAAAGGCTCAGCAGGCCGCCGAGATCGCCCAAGAGCAAGCCGCACGCCAACAAGAGGCCAAGCAAGCCGAGATCAACGCGCAACAACTCATCAGCCAGACGGAGATTAGCTCGAAGCGCAAGATCGAGGAGGACCGGATCCAATCGGCTCGCGAGCTGGAAGAGATGGAACTGCAGAAAATGCGCGCCATCGAGACCTCGCAGATCGAAAAGCTGCAGGCCCTGGAGCTTGCCGAGCAACTGAAAGCGATTGCGATTGCGGAGAAAAGCCGCGCCAAGAGCGAAGCCGAGGCTCTGGCCGCAGCTGCCCGCGCCGAAGCGGTCCGCGCCGAGGAGCAAGTCATCACCGTGCGCGAAACGGAAGTCGCCGAACGTAAGAAGAGTATTGAGCTGGTGCAAGCCGCCGAGGAAGCCGAGCGAGAAGCGCTCAAGATCACCGTCGGTGCCACCGCTGAACGAAAGGCCAACGAGGACCGCGCCGCCGCTCTGGAGGCCCTTGCACGAGGTGAATCGGAAGCCGAAAGGCTCCGCGCCGAAGCTGCTCGAACGCGATATGAAGTGGACGCCGAGGGTCGCCGCAAGCTGAACGAAGCCGAGAACCTGCTGAATCCGGAGCTGATCGCGGCTCAGGTGAAGAAGGCACTTATCGAGCGTCTGCCCGAGATCATCCGCGAGAGCGTGAAGCCCATGGAGCAGATTGACGGCATCAAGATCATCCAAGTGGAGGGCCTCACTGGCGGCGGCCAAAGCGGATCGCGAGCTGCAGGAGAAGGGAGCTTGGCCGACCAGCTTGTGAGCTCCGCACTACGCTACCGGGGGCAGGCTCCTTTGGTCGATGCGCTGATGAGCGAGATCGGCATGAAGGGCGGCGACCTGAACGCGCTCACTGCCGGATTGGTCGTCCCTGAGTCGAACGGCACCGCCCCTGCCGAGCCGAGTTCTTCGGACTCGAAGGGCTCCGCCTAAGTCGCACCGCGATCGGGGGCAGGCTGTCGCCTGCTCCCGGTTTTTTGTGGGTTTCGGTGCTGGAGGGGGTGGCTCAAAGCCCCTCAAACCGAGTATGATAGTGGTCCTCGCAGGGGTATAGCTCAGTTGGTAGAGCGACGGTCTCCAAAACCGTAGGTCGCGGGTTCAAGTCCTGTTGCCCCTGCCATTTCCCTACTAGTATTCAGCTGTTGGGTGGCTCTTATCGAGCAGGAGCCGATCGCAACCTCACCGTTTTCAAGTTTGCGTTAATGGTCACCAGGTGATAGAAGTCACTGTGGAAACTTACTTTCTTGGGATTCATGCCTGGACCCCTCACTTCCCAAACGCGATCCTGAAGGATTGGTAAATCCTCTCGCTTAAAGTCTCGCTCGTGCACGACCCAAAGTCCTTTCACGAGCTTTCCTGGGTACTCAGGCGTATGTCGATAGCTCGTAATCCCGGTCTTTGGCCCTTGCTTATCAAGCGGGCAGTAGAAGATTGAGTCGTTCTTAACGTACGGTTGAAGCGTAAACATCCACTGCTTTGCGCCGCCTTTCAGGGGTCGCTGATCCCGCGGATGAGTCAGATAGGGCGGGTGAAAATCGTCGTTGTCCATCGAGCACATCAGGGTTGCAAGCGCAAGCTGCTTCAAGTTCGCCTGGCACTGCGCCGCAGGCCTTATCGGATTCTTAGTCTGGACCGGCATCAATACGAATACCCCTGCCGACATGATGCCTACGAGCAGGCATGAGACTAATGCACGAGTTGGATTTTTCAATTCAGTTGCCCTCACGGTAAAGACGCTCCAGTTGAGCAA
>JALHPH010000038.1 GCA_022842565.1 Fimbriimonadaceae bacterium | reverse complement strand
TCCTTGAGTTCCAATCGCGCCAACGAAAGTTCGGTGGCCTCAGCTAACGCGCGATGCCGGGCGAACTGAGCCACCTCAAACTGCCTTGGGGCGTGCTGGCTTTCCGGTTCGAGATCGATGGGGTGGTGGCGGTGATTGACACCGGCCCTTACGACCCAAGAGGGCGCATCCTCGATTGGTTACGCGGCTTCCCTACCCCGCCCAAGCATCTACTATTGACGCACGTCCACCTGGATCACGCCGGAATGGTGACGGCGTTGGTCGAAGAGTTCGGTTGCACGGTTTGGTGCCCGCCCGGCGAACACGAGTGGCTTCGGACGGGCCACGTGCGAATCCCCGAGGCGCAGGAATGGTGGTCGCACCCTCTCATCTGGTCATCGCGGTTTGCCCAACTTCCCCCGATTCCCCCGTGCTCGGCGACGTTGGATCATTGGCCTGAGTCTCTCGGGATCGAGCGCATTCCGACGCCTGGACATAGCCCAGATCACACATCTTTTCGCCTGCCGAATGGCACTCTCTTGCCGGGCGATGCCATCGCCGGGGGCCGCAGCAAGGATTCGCCCAGGCTCAGTTGCTTTGGCGAGGACGCGGGCCAGATGGTGGCGTCGGCAAAGCACCTTGCGGCGGCCGAGTTTAACGAGTGCCTACCCAGCCACGGCGCCCGACTCTCCCGTGTAAGCGTGGTCCAATGGGCCGAACTTCTTTCATTAAAAGTAAATTAAAGTTGCGCATTCACAACCAGCGAGCAGGTATGATGAAAGTTCGCGCTCCTATGCCAGCTTGGGTCACCCGCCCATTGGAGTGATGCACCCTTATGAGAGTCATCCAGCCCACCGCGAAGAAACTCCCTCGCATTCTCGATGTCCCCAACCTGATCGAACTCCAAACAGACAGCTACCGCTGGTTCCTGGAAGAAGGACTGCCGGATCTGTTTAAAACGTTCTCGCCGATCTGGGATTTCACCCAATCCAACTACATTGAGTTCGTTGGATTCCACCTAGGCGAGCCGAAGTATTCCATCTCGGAATGCCGCGACCGCGACATGACCTTCGAGGCCCCCATCAAGGCCACCGTCCGCTTTGGCGGACGTGACCGCGAAGAAATTGAGTCGGAAGTTTATCTGGGCGATCTGCCCCTGATGACCGACTCGGGCACCTTCATCATCAATGGCCGCGAGCGCGTCATTGTCAGCCAGCTATCACGTAGCCCCGGCCTCTATTTCGAAGAGGGCGTGGATACGAGCATGCAGGTCGTCGTCTCGGCCCGTATCATCCCCAGCGAAGGTCCCTGGCTGGAAATTGAGTCGGAGCCCAGTCTGGCGGTTTACACCCAGATCAGCCAGACCAAGAAGCTGCCGATCACGCAGCTCATCAAGTGTCTCCACGCTTTCTATGACAGCGCGAACCCCGACCGGTTCAAGGGCCGAGTGCGCTACAAGCGCCTGGTCGCTAACGCCGCACGAAAGAAGCTGGTCGACCCGCTCGTCGATCCCGAGACCGGCGAAGTGCTGTACGAAAAGGGCTATGTGCTCACGTCGAAGGTGATCGACACGCTCTCGGAAGCCGTGCGCAACATGGAAATCGAGTGCGAATCGCCTCTCGCCAGCAATGACGAGATGCTGTACTACTTCGGTAACGAAGTCACCCTTGAAAGCCCGACCGCCGAGGACTTGGAGGGCAAGCGCCCCCTGGCCGACGTCACCGAGGACGGCAAACTCATCATCAAGCGCATGGAGAAGATCGATCGCGACACCGCGAAGAAGATCGAATCCATGGAGCTTGCAACGTTGGACGTGCTGGACGTGCCAACCCTGGTGAACGCCACCCTGGAGCACGACAAGACCCAAAACATGCGCGAGGCCATGTTGGACCTCTTCAAGCGCATGCGACCGGGTGAAGCCGCGACCGAAGAGGCCGCCAAGCAACTGCTCTACAACCAATTCTTTGACCCCAAACGCTACGACCTCGGAAAGGTCGGCCGCCGGTTCTTGAACCTACGCCTGAACAACGATATTCCGATCAATGTGCGAAACCTCACCAGCGATGACCTCGCAGGGGTGCTCATTGCCATGGCGCCATACATGTTCGAAGGGCGTGAGCGCGACGACATTGACGACCTGAGAAACAAGCGCGTCCGAAGCGTGGGCGAGCTCCTGGCCAGCCAAATGCGACTCGGCTTTGTTCGCATGGAAAAAGTCGCCCGCGAACGCATGACCAGCGCCGACCAAGAGAACCTGCTACCTAGCATCATTCTCAGCGTCAAGCCGGTCAGCGCGAGCATCAAGAGCTTCTTTAGCAGCAACCAGCTCAGCACGTTCATGGATCAAACCAACCCGCTGAGCGAAATCACGAACAAGCGTCGTCTTTCGAGCCTCGGCCCGGGTGGTTTGCAACGAACCAGCGCCAAGCTGGAAGTCCGCGACGTCCACCGTTCGCACTACGGCCGTATCTGCCCGATCGAAACGCCTGAAGGTCCGAACATTGGTCTTATCAGCCAGATGACCACCCACGCTCGCGTGGATGAGTTCGGCTTCCTTCGCACGCCATATCGGCGCGTGATCGATGGTCGCGTCACACCGGGCATCGAATACCTGACGGCCAACGAGGACTTCGACAAGCGTATCGCTCCTGCGGACATCCCGCTCGACGAGAACGGCGACATCATTCCCGATCTGGTGCAGGTGCGCTGCCCTGGTGGAGATCGCGAATTCGGCGGCGCCAGTTACCCTACGGTTCCCAAGAAGACCGTGCAGTACGTGGACGTTTCACCCCAACAGATTATCTCGGTGGCCACCGCGCTGATTCCGTTCCTGGAGAACGACGACGCGAACCGCGCCCTGATGGGTGCAAACATGCAGCGCCAAGCAGTGCCGTGTCTTCGTAGCGATCAGCCGCTGGTCGGTACCGGCTACGAAGTCACCGCTGCGGTGGACTCCGGCGCCTCGATCATCGCTCGACACCCGGGTGTTGTGGAGTACGTCACTTCGGCAGAGATTCGAGTGCGACGCGAGGACGGCAGCCTGGACAGCTACACGCTGAAGCACATGCAGCCGTCGAACAAGTCGACCTGTTTCACCCACCGACCCATCGTCTTCCCCGGCGATCGTGTGGTGGCCCGCCAGCCACTGGCCGACGGACCCACCTGTGACGCCGGACGCATCGCGCTCGGCCAAAACGTCGTGGTGGCCTTCATGCCATGGGGCGGATACAACTATGAAGACGCGATCCTGATTAGCGAGCGCCTCGTGAAGGACGACGTGTTCACGTCGATCCACATCGAGCGCCACGAGACCGAGGCGGTTGACACTAAGCTCGGCCCCGAAGAAATCACACGCGACATCCCCAACGTCGGCGAGGACGCCCTCAAGGACCTCGACGAAAACGGAATCATCCGAGTCGGGGCTGAAGTGCGCCCTGAAGACATTCTGGTTGGTAAGGTCGCTCCGAAGGGACAGACCGAAATGACCGCTGAAGAGCGGCTCATCATCGCCATTTTTGGTAAGAAGGCCGAAGAGACCCGCGACGTCTCGCTCCGATTGCCGCACGGCGAAAAGGGCGTGATTGTCGACGTGAAGGTATTCAGCCGTTACAAGTACCTTTCGCCCAGCATCAACAAGGTCTACAACGAATCGAAGAAGCGCGAGCGCCTGGTTTGCGACATCACCGACGAGCCGCTTGTCCAGATTCAAGGTGACGAGCTGCCGGCCGGTACAAACATGACGGTGCAGGTCTATGTCTCCCAAAAGCGCAAGCTAATGGTCGGTGACAAGATGGCCGGACGCCACGGAAACAAGGGTGTGATCAGCCGTATCCTTGCCGCCGAGGACATGCCTTTCTTGGCAGATGGAACTCCGGTGGATGTCGTTCTTAACCCACTCGGTGTGCCGAGCCGTATGAACATCGGCCAAATCCTCGAGACGCACTTGGGCTATGTCGGCCGCTACTTCGGCATCCGCTACGAATGCCCGGCATTCGAGGGTGCAACCGAAACCGAGATCGAAGTCGAAGTTCAACGCATGGCCAAGGACCTGCGCCGAAAGGTGCTAGACGCCTATGTCAATCAAGAACTGCAGCTGCATCTCCCGTTCGAGCCCGACGCCGATCTGGACGACATGTGGAGCCTCATCGAGAAGCGCTTGCGCCAACTCGACGAGCCGCACCTGGAGCGCATCAGCCGAATCGTCGCCGCACCCCCCGTGCGCAACGTCGGCGAAATGATGAATGTCGAGGACTGGGAGCCAGAAGACCTGGATGAGATCGGAGAGCCCTACAAGGCCGAAGATAGCCTCTATACCGAAATTGTCTCCCGAATCCGCCACAACGCTTTCGAGCGCGCCGGACTCGATCCGGAGAGCTTCAAGAGCCGACTGCGAAACGGTCTGACCGGCGAGTACTTGCCGAACCTCATCACCGTGGGTGTCATGTACATCCTGAAACTGGAGCACTTGGTCGATGAAAAGATCCACGCTCGCTCCATTGGCCCATACTCGCTCGTGACTCAGCAGCCTTTGGGTGGTAAGGCTCAGTTTGGTGGCCAGCGTTTCGGTGAAATGGAAGTCTGGGCGCTGGAAGCATATGGCGCTGCCTATACGCTGCAAGAGCTGCTGACCATCAAGTCTGACGACGTGATGGGACGTGTGAAGGCTTACGAGAGCATCGTGAAGGGCGAGAACATCGCTGAGCCCGGTATCCCCGAATCGTTCAAGATTCTTGTGAATGAGCTCCGCTCGCTCTGTCTGCGCGTCTCGGTCGAGGACCAAAACAACAAGGAACTCACGCTGAAGGACCTGGACGAGCTCTCCCCTGGAGACGACGTCCGACTGGCCAAGACCGCTGGCTTCTTCAACTAAGCCCGGCTGAAACAAAAAAACCCCGACCGCATTCAGAGCGTCGGGGTCTTTTGTTTGTTCGGCAGTGCTTACTCGTCGAACTGGCCGAAACTAAACGCCAAGTAGGCAAAATCGGGCGGTCCCACTTCACCATCTCCGGTGATGTCGGCCGCCGCAGAGTAATTGGGATCTCCTGGAAATGAACCGAAAGCGAGCGCCAGGAGCGAGAAATCGGCCGGGCCAATTTCCCCGTCCTCGTTGATGTCGCCGTTCGGTAGGGTGATGTTCACATAATCCTGGCCGACGCTAAGATCAACTCCCTGAACAACCTTGCTGAGATACCCCTCTGAATCAAAGCGAACGCTCACGACTCCGACCTCATCGGTGTCAATTGCGTACCAGCCCGAGTAACCAAGGAAATGAGATTGGGTTTCAAGTACGTTTCCGAGGGAATCGAGCAACTCCACTGTGTACACCTTGGTAGAGGGATTCACGTGACCGTCGAGCGTGAGCTGTCCGCTGATTGTCCCGGGAAGGGCGGCAACTTTGAAGGTGCATCCCGTAGCGAGCTGTGTTCCAACATAGCCCGTCGCCCCACCAAAGCCCATGCTTGGAGATCGAAAAGAGCCGAAAGTCAGGTTCATTCCATAGAATCGGCCGCTTTCCAAGAAAGTGCCTGGCACCGTCACGCCTTGGAAAGTGCTCGGATCTCCGGTCTGAACAAAGCTCGAGGATGCATCCACAAAGTTCGTAATTTGAATGGTCGTGATTTTGTCGCTCGATGATCCAGGGACATTAAATCCAGTCCACGTGAGTGCCCGGTCTACGCCAGGCGCGCAAGCTTGGAGCGAGGACCAAGAGATACCCGTTAGGTACGGCGCAACGTCGGCGTAGTCCACGGCAGCGATGTTAAGAAAAGCCGTGTCTGGCGAACCTACCGTTGGGATCATGTCGAACTGGTAGATCCCGAGCGGAAAATCTAACAGGAGCTCGCCCACCGTAGACCAGTAGTCGCCAAAGAAGTAGAGCTGGCTTCCGTCCGCCTCAATCATCGTTTCGCTTCTTCCACCCGGGAACCCTAGCGTCCCGGCCAGAAGAGTGCCGGAAGTGAGTGAGGAGATGGCGGTCTGAGAACTCCAGGCGGCGTATGGGTCGGGCGGCAGATCACTGGTTTGGGTACCAGAGCCAGAAAAGACCATCCCATAGGAATTCACCTGGGCAAGAGTAATGAGCGGTGACACTAAGAGTGCCAAAACCAAGAATTTTTTCATCGCACTCATAGTATAAGGATCCCAAGGAGATATTCGGGCGGTCTGCGGATGAATTTGCAATTATTCCCAGATTCTTAGAACTGTGCGTATAATGCCCTCACTGTGATGAATTTGCGAGTGAGCATGGCGTTCGTGGTGGCGGGTCTGATGGGTGCTGCGTGCGCTCAGTTGCCGTCATCCAAGGTTGCGTTAAGAGCCCAGATCAACCCGGCGAGTCTGGGTGCAACATCTGGTAACGACTGTTGGGGCTATGTCTCGCCCTCGGGCCGTGAATATGCGCTGATCGGCCTTAGCAACCAAGTCGCGTTTGTCGACATCACCAATCCCGCCACCCCGGTGGTGGTAGAACAAATTCCTCACCCGACGAGCGATTGGGCTGGCATCAAGGTCTATGGGCACCATGCTTATGTGGGCAGCGAGGCCGTCGGTACCGGAATCCAGGTGATCGACATGTCGCAGATCGATCAGGGCGTCGTCACGCTGGTGCGCACACTCCCCTCGCCGGGGCGAAGCCACACGCTCGCGGTCGACCCGATTGCCGGCTTCCTTTATGCTTGCGGGTCGCGAGACGGCACTGGCACCACCATGTGCTTTTCGCTCGCCAACCCGAGCAACCCAGTGCAGGTCGGTCTACCTTCGATGACCACGAATTACCAACACGAGGGAGTGCCGATTACCTACACCACAGGCCCCTACGCCGGGCGGACGATTTGGTACGGCTTCAGCGAGGGGCGCGGCGTCGATATTTACGATTTCACCAACAAGAACAACCCGGTTCTGCTGAAGCGCGCGACCTATCCTAACATCGGCTATTGCCACCAGGGCTGGCTGAGTGACGACAAGCGGTTCCTTTTTGTGGATGACGAGTTCGACGAGAGAAATCTCAGTGTGACCACGCGCACACTCATTTTCAATGTCGAAGACCCGGCCAACGCCTATTTCGTCGGTACCTTCGGCTCGGGTTTAGCCGCTGTTGACCACAACCAGTACGTCTCCGATGGTTTCACCTTCCAAGCGAACTACCGCAGCGGCCTCCGGATTTTTGATGTCGAAAACGCCCTCGCTCCTGTCGAAGTGGGCTGGATCGACACCTACACCAGTAGTAACAATGCCGGGTTCAACGGCGCTTGGAGCAACTACCCGTTCTTTCCGAGCGGCAATGTGATCATCAGCGATATCGAACGAGGGCTTGTCATCGTCGATCCCACTGAAGCGCTCACGCGCACCCGCATTCCGACCAACTTCACCACCCTTGTCGGAACTCTGGAGAGCGGCGGATTGGCGCAGCTGGCCACCGCCAATGGCGCTGGGCTGGAGATTACGGGCGGTCGCCCCGGGGTGGGAGCGCCGCGAGAGCAGATTCAGGTTGCCGTGATGGGCCGAGCGTATGATCGCAAGCCGCAAAAGGTCGCTTTGACTGTGGTCTCTATCCCGGGCGCATCGGGCTACACCCAGCGCATTGATCTGATGAACTGGACCACCGGTCAGTACGAATTGATCGACTCGCGGGTACTAACGGGTTCAAGCACAGCCGTAAACCTCACGGCAACTGGCTCGCCAGAACGCTTTGTGGAGCCGACCACACTTGAAATTCAGGCTCGCGTTCGATGGGTGCCGAACGAGCGCGCACGCCGCAAAGCCGTGGTGCTGGACCAGCTGGTCTTCAAGGTCACCCGCTAAGGGAGCAAGACCATGTGGAGGCGGCAGGCCTCCTGATTGATGCCCGGGCCCGAAAGGATGAGCTCGGGCTTCTTGCCCTCATTCATCGGGCATCGCTCATCGTTGTTGTACTGAATCTCCGCAACGATCTCGGTTCCTTTCGGGAGCGAGATGGGTTTGGGAAAGGCGAAATGGCCGGTCCAAAGAGGGCTCCAACGCAGAGTATGAAAGGCCACTCGGGATGGCTTCCCGGGCTCGATCAGCCTCACCGTGACACGCGAAGCGTAGAACCGCGCCTCAGGCAGCACTGAGTGCAACCGCGCAGCCCGATCCAGGGTGTGCCGCAGGGTCAGGACCGGATTGGACTCCGGCTTGATCTCAAAACCGGGGTGATTCAGGCTCAATAGCTGCGCAGCATCGCCTGCGCGAGCCGCCACCGGCGCTAAGGCGATCTGTGCCGATTCCGCCCTTCCGCTAGGGTGCATCCACTGCTGAATCCGCAAGTAGCGACCTTCGGGCTTCAACGAGGTCCCCTCCGGAAGTCGATAGGCGGCGTAGCCTGGAGCGAGCATTCCGATCACTTTTTCGGAGCCAAATTCAAAGGCGGTTTCGCGGGGAGCGATGGGCTCGTCACTCCAGCTCAGTAGGACCCGTCGCACGGAGCGCGGCGATTCTGCCCGCCAGTCCCAACCCGTAATGTCCGTGATTCCCTCGGGCACGGGAATGGTGTATTCCAGCCCGTACGGCGCGCCCTCCAGGCGCAGCTTAGGTAGGGTTGGCATCTGGAGTCCCCCCTCCATGGCCGCCGGCGGCGAAGGCTCGCGCTCTCCGGGACTTGCCGTGCCTGGCTTCCCTTGCCGAATCCATCGCTGCAATAGAACCCTATCCTCATCCGAAAGCGGCGGCGCGAGGCTGATGGGTCCGAAGTCGCTGGTGTAAGGTGTGGGCGGCATCGACCCGCTCAGCGCCTGCACCCGGATGAGAGCGGAGTGCCGAACCACCGATTCTTGGCGCGCAAACGAAAACGGCCCGACACCCGACTCGGTGTGACACGGCATGCAACTTCGGTCGAGGATCGGTCGGATGTCGCTGGCATAGTCGGGTTCGGCGTCCCGGCCCAGCAACGCCCAAGAGCCAGCCGCCCACGCACCCACTCCCAACCATCGCAGCAACATCCACTCAACTATACACGCGGTTCGGAAAGATCGTGTACATTGAGTCCATGTTGTCGCTCACTCTCCTTTCGATCCTATGCGGCGATGCTGCCATCCAGGTCCCTGGAAAAGCGGATGGACTTGAAACCGGTAGCCCTGCGGTGTTCGAAGCCAAGTGGAGCCAACACAAAGCGACGGTGCTCTTCTTTCTGACTACCGATTGCCCGATCGCCAACCGGTACGCGCCCGAAATGGCCCGGCTGGAAGCGGAATATCGCAAGAAGCGAATCAAGATGATTCGGGTCTACGTGAGTTCAAGCCTTGGGCAGGTTCAACAACACGGCCCCGAGTTCGGACTTACGTTCGAGTTTGTGATGGACCGTAAGCTCGCCTGGGCACGCGTGATGCAGATCACATGCACCCCCGAGGCCGCCGTCGTCGATCCAAAAGGCACCTTGCGCTACCGCGGCCGCATTGACGCGCGTAACGTTGAGCACGGCAAAGAACGTCCGAGTTATCGACGCGACCTGAAGATCGCCCTCGACGAAATTCTCGCCTCGAAGCCGGTCTCGGTGCCGTTCACGCCCGTCACCGGCTGTTTCATCAATT
>JALHPH010000037.1 GCA_022842565.1 Fimbriimonadaceae bacterium | reverse complement strand
CCACGCTGTTCCATTGTGCTCAACTCGGCTCTTTCGCCACTTCCTTCGAAGGCTCCTGGACCTGGAAGACAAGGGCCGCCAGCAGGCCACCCGCGATGGGGCCCACAAGATAAAGCCACAGGTGCTCCAGCGTTCCCTTGCCCGCCATGCTGTGCACAAGGGTTGGGCCGATGCCCACGGCAGGGTTAAATGCCCCGCCCGAGACTCCGCCACCCGCCAACGCGCCAGCAACCACAACCGCGCCAATCGCCAGGCCAAAGTAGGGATTTCCGCTGGTGCGTTTGCTCGCGGCCACATTCAGAATGGTCAGGGCGAGCATAAAGGTAAACATGACCTCCACCAGCAGTGCCGAGACGGAAGAAACCGTTGGCCCGGGCATGGGCGCGAAGCTGTTGCCGAAAGCGACCTGACCCAGAAAAGCGCCGACCGTGGCTCCCAGCACTTGGGCGGCCAAGTACGGTCCGACATCGCGCGTTTCCATCTTGCGAAGGACCGCCAGGCAGATCGTTACGGCAGGGTTATAGTGAGCGCCCGAGACGGCACCGCCCATGTAGACCAGTGCCATCAGCCCGATACCGATGCCGATGGCGTCACCACCTCCCACAACTACGCCGCCGATGGTGAAGATGAGCAGCATGGTGCCCACGAACTCCGTGATGTATCGTTTCATTGTTCACTTACCGTACAAATGCAAGACGGAAGGACCTTGGTAATGGCCGCAGGAGTACGCGGTAAGATGGGTCCTTCGGGGAGGATATCAAGAGCTTGGCAGGCACTATTCTTTGTATTGCTAGTTTCGAAAAGGGCGCAGCCTTCATGCGCGAATGCAAGCAACGTGGATGGCGGGTCTTATTGGTCACCGGAGAGAGCCTGAAGGGCGCCCAATGGCCGACGGAAATCGACCAGATTTTCTACGTCCCAGACCCCAAGAAAGAGTGGAACCTTCAGCACCTGATCCTCTCGGTGAGCTACCTGGCACGTACCGAGATCATTGATCGCGTAGTCGCGCTCGATGACTTCGATGTAGAAAAAGCAGCCGCTCTGCGTGAGCACCTTCGCGTGCCGGGGATGGGAGACACCACCGCACGGAATTTCCGCGACAAGCTGGCCATGCGCGGACGTGCGCGCGACGCCGGAATTCCGATCCCTGATTTCGTGGGCATCGTTCACCATACACGCGTTGCGGAGTTCATGCAGCGCTGCCCACCGCCCTATGTGCTGAAGCCACGTTTCCAGGCGAACGCCATCGGTATATTTAAGATCGAATCGGCGGACCAGCTGTGGCATGAACTGAACCAGCTTGGCGACCAGCAAAGCTTCTATCTGCTTGAGCAGTTTATTCCGGGCACCATCGCCCACGTTGATTCGGTGGTGAAAGACTCCAAAGTCGTTTTCGCGTGCGCGAGCGCCTACGGAACGCCGCCCATGGAGGTGTTTCACGGTGGCCGTGTGTTCACCACCCGTACTGTTCCGCACAATTCGCCGATTGAGCGCCAACTGCTCGCGATCAATAAGACCCTCATGCCCGGGCTCGGCCTGCGCTACGGCGTGTCGCACAGCGAGTTCATTCTGGGCCAGGATGGACAAGCGTACTTCCTGGAGACCTCCGCTCGGGTTGGTGGTGCGCACATCGCCGAGATGGTGGAGGCCGCTACCGGAATCAACCTGTGGGTGGAATGGGCCCGGCTGGAGACGGCAGAGGACCTTGCCCATTACGCCATCCCAAAGCCCAAGCGGAACCATGCGGCCCTGATCGCGACCCTGGCGCAGCAACAATGGCCGGACATGAGCGCATATAACGACCCCGAAGTGGTCTGGCGACTGAAGAAAGCGCAGCACGCCGGTCTGATCTTGCAGAGCAAATCCTATGAGCGGATTTCCGAGCTGCTAGAGACCTACGTGCCGCGCTTCTACACCGACTTTTTTGCCAAAGCCCCCGCCGCCAAGAGCGCAAGCGAAATGGGTTAGTTCAGTGGTAGTCCACGATCCACTGCGCTGGCGATCCGCTTGAGCGCGGGGATGAGATCCCGATACTGCTGAATCGTCATGCTCTGGGCGCCGTCTTTCAGCGCGTGATCCGGGTTCGGGTGAACTTCGATCAGCAGTCCATCGGCGCCCACTGCGATGGCTCCCTTGCTGAGCGCCGCCACAAGGTCGCGCCGACCCGTGCCTTGGCTGGGGTCAATCACCACCGGCAGGTGGCTCAGTGACTTGACCAATGGCACTGATGCTAAATCGAGCGTGTTGCGGGTCGCGGTCTCGAAGGTTCGCACGCCCCTTTCGCACAGGATGATTCGCTCGTTGCCGCCAGCCGCTACGTATTCCGCGGCCAAAAGCCACTCCTCGATCTTGGCGCTCATGCCGCGTTTCAGCATCACGGCTCGGGAGCCTAGCCCGACTTCGCGCAGCAGATCGTAGTTCTGCATATTGCGGGTGCCGACCTGGAGGATGTCCGCGTATTCGCTGACCAACTCGACCTTGCGGGGGTCCATGACTTCAGTGATCACCTTCAACCCGTAGGTTTGAGCGGCATGCCGGAGCATCTTCAGCGCCTCGATGCCCAGCCCCTGGAAGCTGTAAGGCGAAGTGCTGGGCTTGTAGGCGCCGCCTCGCAGAACCTTAGCGCCGCTTCGGGCGACCTCTGCAGCGATCGTCATCAGCTGGTCTTCCGTTTCCACGGTGCAGGGCCCGGCCATCATACAGATGTCATTCCCACCAACCGTCACGCCATCGCCCAGATCGATGACCGTCGATTCTGGCCGATAGTCGCGCGCAACCAGTTTGAAGGGGCGCGTGATGACGAGTACATCGTCGATCCACTCGTGGGCGCGCAGTTGCTCAATCGCGTCGACCTTGTCGTGCTCTTGCCCACCGATGCCAGCGAGGATGGTTTTCTCGACGCCAATGATTGGGTTAACGATGTATCCCAATTCCTGCATCCGGTCGGTCAGTTCAGTCATGACCGACTCGGGGCACCCGTTCTTCAGAATCAAGATCATACGGTTGCGCGCTCCTTAACCACTTGGTTAAGCGCTTCGGAGAACTGCGCAACTTCGGCCTGGGTACCAACGCTGACGCGAAGGAATTTTGGGAGTCCCAGCGGCGTCCCACTTCGGACGATCACGCCCTTGCGAAGCAGCGCCTCGAACAACGGATCGGCTGGTTCACCCATATCGGCCAGCACAAAGTTCGCGTGACTGGGATAGGGTCGAGCGCCAACGGCGAGGAAAGCCTGCGAGAGAGCTTCGATCATCGCGCTATTGTGCCGGACACTACGCTCCAGATGCGCGCTATCGGCGAGCGCGGCAATGGCGGCGGCTTGGGCGACGCTATTGACATTGAACGGCTCACGCGCTCGGTGAAACGCATCGACCACGGCTGAGCTCGCGAACCCGTAGCCCACTCGGAGCCCGGCCAAGCCATGCGCCTTGCTGAAAGTCCTGAGCCCGATGACCGATTTTCCGGTCTTCACGTAGTCGACCGAATTGGGATAGTCCGGGTAGTCCCGCGCGAATTCAAAGTAGGCCTCATCCAGGACGACAGTCGCTCCCGATGGGAGCTCTGCCAGCATGCGGTCGAGCGCGGCACAACTGAAGGCGGTACCGGTTGGGTTGTTGGGGTTTGCCAGCCAGACCAGTCGCGTCTTGTCGGAGAAGTGCCTAACCATTTGGTCAAGGTCCAGTTCTAGCTGGTCGTTGACCGGAACCTCCACCACTCGGCACGGCGCGAGGTACCCCGCAGCGTTGTATCGCACAAAAGAGGGTTTACCCACGATGATCTCATCCTCGGGCGAGCTGAGATAAAGGAGGCCGAGCATATGGATGAGTTCATCCGACCCATTGCCCAGCATCACTTGGTTCTCTTCAACTCCGTGATGGGTGGCAACCGCTCGCCGCAGCTCATATGCTGCTGCGTCGGGGTAGAGGTGCATGGTTTCAGCAGCAGCTTGGGCCGCTCGAATGGCAAGAGGGCTTGGCCCGAGCGGATTCTCGTTGCTCGCTAATTTCACCACATGGTCAAGTCCCAGTTCGCGCTGGACTTGCTCGATGGGCCGCCCCGGCGAATAGGGGGTCATCCCCAAAATGTTGGGGCGAATGGGGGCACTCATGCTAAAGAGTTTAGCCGTTCTCGCGGAGGCGATTGTTATTTAACCGTTAGGTTCAGAACATCGCCGCGCTCGCCGCGGGTTTTGGGGAGGAGCGCAATCCGGGCTTGGCCGGGTTTCAGGTTTACAAAGACTTGCCATTGCCCAAGCCGATTGGCTCGCCCACGACCAGAATACTGATCATTCACGTAGATCATGAAAACGGCACCGCCGGGGGCTTTTCCGGAGATCTTGGTACTGCCAGCTGCAACTTCACTCCTTGGCGCGGGCTTCACCATTTGGTAGGTTTTGGACGGAAGGGCTGGTTCGGCTGGCTTCTCAGGCTCCTCCGCTTCGGCGACAGTGTCCTTTTTCGGTGTCGGCACTCCGCCGCCAATCACCAAAGAAGTCGGTCCGTGTGTCCGCAAAGACTGGTTGTCCGCATCCAATTCCACGATGTTGATCTGGTAGGTCCCGGGTTCAAAGGTCTTCTCAACTTCCCAGATCCCCTCTTCCGAAACGCTCGTGCGAGCGATCAATTTCTCGCCGTCTCGAACTTCGATGGGGGTGCCCGGAATTCCTTGGCCGCGAAGCATCCGCACGTTGCCATCGGCGTCGCGATCAATTCTAGAAAGATCAATGCGAAAGGGAGCAGGCGCATTGATCTGACATCCGGCGCAGACGAGCAGCAACATCGCACAAGCCAAGGCCGACGCCATCCCAATAGGTCGCTTCAAAATGGCCGCGCGCATTGCTTTCCTAATTTACTCGGTTGCGAGGCCAAAACACGCATTTGAAAGAACGTTCGCGCTGAACCTAGTGATCTCCCCAGTTAAACGGGGGCCGATGAACTCCGCGTTCGGTGACGATGGCATGCAGGAGTTCGCCGGGCGTCACGTCAAAAGCGGGATTCCAAACCGGGCAACCCAATGGCGCGATGCGCTGGCCCTCGATAGTCGTGATCTCGCTTTCTTCTCGCTCTTCGATCGGAATTTCGGCGCCGGTCGCGAGCGAGGTGTCAAACGTCGAGCTTGGGGCGGCGATGATCATCGGCACGCCCATCTGATGCGCAAGCATGGCTAGCATACAGGTGCCGATCTTGTTGGCCGTGTCTCCATTCGCGGCAATGCGGTCGGCCCCGGCCACCACAAAATCCACTGCTCCCCTTTGGAATAGGCTCGCCGCCGCGCTGTCAGGGATGACCGAGAACGGGATTCCGTCCTTCATTAGCTCATAGGCGGTGAGGCGAAGTCCCTGCAAACGCGGCCGAGTCTCGCAGGCGTACACATGCTTGACCTTGCCTTGGCCGTAGGCGGTGCGGATGATTCCCAGCGCGGTGCCAATTCCCGCGGTCGCTAAGGAACCGGTGTTGCAGATGGTGAGGATGGTGGCATTCTGGGGGACCAGGTCCGCGCCAAATGCGCCGATGCGGGCGCTCATTTCGGCTTCTTTCGCTTCAATCGACACCGCTTCTTGCTCAAGATCGCGCCCTGCAGCGTGGGCATTCACCATTTGGTTAATCGCGTGGAAGAGGTTCACGGCCGTTGGTCGACTCGCGGCGAGCCCCTCGGCTGCAGCCTCAAAATCTTCTTTTGCCAACACCAGGCCGTAAGCCGCAGCGATCCCGATAGCCGGCGCACCGCGCACGGTCATGTTTCGAATGGCCTCTGCAACCTCGTGCCAGTTTCGGCATTCGAGCCAGCGATCCTCAAGCGGAAGGGCACGTTGGTCCAGCAGAGCCAAATGATCACCTCGCCATTCAAAGGATCGAACCGAATTCATGCGAAGGAGAGTACCTTTTGAGGCGTAGAAGCTTAAGCGATGACCGTTTTGATCCTTGAAAACAACCTGATGTGGAGCGCGCGCCTAGCCAAAAGCGTCCGTGCGCTTGGGTTCACGGCGGTCGTACTCTCCGCAACACCCGAAACCCTTCCCCCAGCCGAAGCCGCGATTGTCAATCTCGCCAACCCCGACTTTGACCTTCAAAAGCTGGTTCCCATTCTCAAGAGCCAAGGCACACACGTGATCGGCCACGCCGGCCACAAGGAGAAAGCATTGTGGGATGAAGCCAAGGGACTGGACCTTAACCAAATGGTCAGTCACTCTTTGCTTACACACAAACTGGACGCTGTCCTTGCAGCGTGCGCGCAATCTGCGCAACCATAAGGAGCATTGGGCACCTGCCCAAACGAGGAACTGATGAATAAAGTCTACGCCGATGCCCGCGCTGCGATTGAGGGCGTCGTTTTTGATGGAATGACCATCATGTCTGGCGGGTTTGGCCTTTGCGGAATCCCAGAGCATCTCATCGCCGCCCTGCGAGATACCGGCGTGAAGGACATCACCGTCATCAGCAACAACTGCGGCGTCGACGACTTCGGTATGGGCCTCCTGCTCCAGACTCGGCAGATCAAGAAAATGGTGAGCAGCTACGTGGGCGAGAACGCCGAGTTTGAGCGCCAGTACTTGAGCAATGAGCTGCAACTGGAATTCAACCCGCAAGGCACGCTGGCCGAGCGCATTCGAGCAGGCGGCGCCGGAATCCCCGCATTCTTTACCAAAACCGGTTACGGCACGCTGATCGCCGAGGGCAAGCCGGTCCAAGAATTTGACGGCGAGATGTACGTGATGGAGACCGCGCTAAAGGCCGACCTGAGCCTGGTCAAGGCGTGGAAAGGGGATCGCTCGGGCAACCTGATCTACCGCAAGACGGCGCGCAACTTTAACCCCATGATGGCGACCGCCGGGAAGGTGACTATCGCTGAGGTGGAAGAGCTCGTGGAAGTCGGCGCGCTCGAACCTGATGTCATCCACACGCCCAGCATCTTCGTGAACCGGATCCTAGTGGGCGAGTTCTACGAAAAGCGAATTGAGCGGCGTACCACGCGCTGATTCGCGCCCATCGGTACAATCATTCGATGCCTCTCACGCGTGATCAGCTGGCCCAACGCGCAGCTCAGGAGCTCCGCGACGGATTCTATGTAAACCTCGGAATCGGAATTCCGACCCTGGTGGCAAATTTCATTCCTGATGGGATGGATGTGGTGCTGCAAAGCGAGAACGGCATGCTCGGCATGGGCCCCTTCCCGGTGGAAAACGAAGTGGACGCAGACCTGGTGAACGCAGGCAAGCAGACCATCACCCAGATTCCAGGCACCTCCTACTTCAGCTCCAGCGATTCGTTCGGCATGATTCGCGGCGGGCACATCGACCTGACCATCTTGGGGGCCATGGAAGTGAGCCAAGAGGGCGACCTCGCCAACTGGATGATTCCTGGAAAGATGGTGAAGGGCATGGGCGGCGCTATGGACCTGGTTGCGGGCACCAAGCGGGTCGTCGTGGTGATGGAGCACACCAACAAGCACGGAGAATCG
Source organism: Fimbriimonadaceae bacterium (assembly GCA_022842565.1). Taxonomy (GTDB): domain Bacteria; phylum Armatimonadota; class Fimbriimonadia; order Fimbriimonadales; family Fimbriimonadaceae; genus JAFLBD01. Next base: position 2,106 of record JALHPH010000037.1, on the reverse strand, counting down.
AAAGTCCTGCGCAGCTGCCAGCTCCCGCTAACCGGCAAGCGCGTCGTGCACCTGATCATCACCGATTTGGCTGTCTTTGAAGTCGGCGATGGGCACCTCATCCTCAAAGAGCATGCGCCGGATGTGACCGTTGACGAAATCCGGACCAAGACAGAGGCTGAATTCGTCGTGGCCGACGACGTACGCGCGGTCGCGGTTTAGCGAGCGAATGATTGAGCGAAAAACGCCAGCATCACTTCTTCGGGAAGGCCCTCATGCCCGGCGGACGGGTCCAGGATGACCGACGGGAACTTGCCCAATCCGCCCAGCTCTTCCAGCAGGTCCATGCTGTTATGCGGGTGCACATTGTCATCCTGCATTCCGAAGAAAAGCAGCAGATCGCCTTTCATGTTCTTGGCGTAGGTCATGGCGGAGCCCGCTTCGTAGGCCTTTGCGGCATGCTGGGGGAGGCCCAAGTAGCGCTCGGTGTAGATCGTATCGTAATGCCGCCAATCGGTGACGCTGCTGTTAGCGACGGCCGCGAGGAAGACGTTGGGGTGGCGCAGAAGCGCCATGATCGACGCGTAGCCGCCGTAGCTTGTGCCGGTGATTCCGACCCGAGAACCGTCGATCAAGCCCTTTTTCACCAAATGGTTAACCCCGGCTGCAAGGTCATCGACCTCGGCCACCCCGAGTGCTTGATAGCTGGCGTTACGGAATGCCTGACCCCGGTGGAGTCCGCCCCGAGTCTCGATGCTGGCGACCGCCCAGCCCAGCTTCGTAATTGCGCTAAGTCGGTTCGCGCCCCAGTTGAAATCGGATGTTTCAGGTCCAGCATAGGCTCGCACGATCAGCGGGACCGGCCCACTTGCCGCAGCAGGCAAGTGCAGGTTCATCATCAGGGGCGTCTTACCGTCTGCGCTGATGAAAGGCTCACGTGTGAGGCCCAGCTGAGGATTGGCTTTAACCATATGGATGATTTCTCCTTGGCTGGGCTGTGCCACCGCACCGCGCCGGAAAGTAATGGAGCCGTCCGCGGTCTGGCTGGCGGTGAGGTGCCACGTTCCGGTGGGGTCCAGAGCCGTGCGGGCGTCTGCGTCCGCAGCCGAGACCGCAACGGGTGCGCCACCCGACAACGGCAGGGCGTGCGTTCGCCTGGTGTAGGGAGTAATCCCGCCTCGCGCCGAATAAACCAAGTGGGTCTTACTGCTGCCGATCAGAGTTTGGACATCAAACGAATGATGAGTCAGGACTTTGCCTTGGCCCGGGCCAAGCGCCACCGCCCAGTTCGCGAAGCCGTTCTTCTCGGTGAGAACAAGGAGACGGCCTTCAACCCATTTCGGACTCCATTCTGACGGCACATAGCCGCCCGTCACGCGTTCCTCCCAAATCACCTCGGGCTTCGCATTACCAGGCGCCAAGCGGTGCAAGCGCCTCACGGATTGAAGCCGGTTTGCGGTTTGGTAGATGAGGTCACCGGTCGGCAGGAACTGGGGCCCGAACAGATAGGCTTGGGCGTCGTCGTCCGTGCCGTCCACCTTCTGCAGACCGCTTGACGGCCACCCGGAGACGTACAGCTCCGCGATAGGGTTGGGGTCACCAGCCTTCGGGTAATCAAGCATTCGGAGTCCGGGAGCAGTACTTGACCATTTGGTTGGAAACGGGAAACGCCGCACGGGCGAGTTGTCAAACCGACTGACCCAAAAGCTCTTTCCATCCTTCGCCCAATCGAACGCCAACTGCTGGCCCCACTCTTCGCCGTAGACCCAGGGCACGGCGCCCCATTGCACTCGCGAATCCGTCGAGCCGGAGTCGGTGAGCCAGGTCACCGGACTCTCGCCGACCCGGCTCCCAAAGTTGAATCCATCCGATACCAGTGTCACTTTCCCGTCCGGGCTTGGCCGCTCGCGGAAGGAGCTTCCGCGGCCGGGCCGAGCACCGCGCGGTGGTCTTGGGACGGCCTCACCCTCGCGAAGCAGCCGCGGCTCGCCCGCCTTCGGAACGACAAGACTGACCCCAGGACCGACCAGATAACAGGCGGTTCCTGTTGCATCGAACAGCATGACGAAGTCACTCAGAGACGGGTGGACGGTGCGGGAACGGTCTGCCGCCGCATATTGCGGGTAG